>CBINJX010001023.1:0-2207 GCA_966251085.1 uncultured Verrucomicrobiales bacterium | reverse complement strand
ATTCGTCATTCGTCATTCGTCATTCGTCATTCGTCATTCGTCATTCGTCATTCCCTCCCCCCTCCTTCATTTCGCTCTACTGACACTCAGAAACGCTCGGTTGAACGAACGATTTACTAGCATGGCTTTGACTCGGATTCCGACAAACCCGTGGAAACGGGACAAAGGCATGCGGCTTGCCAGCGTGTTAAACCGTTGTCACAACAGCAATTGCCACAGCGCCTCGGCGCGCTAACTCATTGACTGCAACATGCAAATTCATCTCAGCCCTCGTCACATGCCGCTGACAGCTGCCATTCACCAGGCTGTCGCCGCGCAGATCGGTCAACTGGAAGAACTTGGGGTCGATATCATCGGCGCCCACGTCGTCCTACTGAATGCGAATGCCGCCATGCCCGGTGACCGTTACCAGGTCCGCGTGCACCTCGCAGTGCCCGGCCCGGACATCTTTGGCGAGGCTGTCTCGGACGATCTTTACCTGGCGCTCGAGCAAGTGACTGACAAACTTGCCCGCCAACTGCGCAAGAGAAAAACCGCCCTGACCGACAAGCCTCGCAAGACCTCCCAGCGGGCCGTGCAGCGTCAGCACCTCACGGGTGAAACGCCGCGTTCGCTGAAAAAAGGTCTCGATAATGCTGGCATCACCGAAGTCCCGCGCATCGGCAGTAGCATCAGCGAAGGCGTTCGCCGCGTTCCGCGGAAAAAGCGCGCCACACCACGCAAGTAAACCCGCTGTAAAGCGGCGCTGAGAACAAAAGCAGAGGGGCCACGAAGAGCCATAAGAGACACAGGTGGTCGCCTGGCAGGAAGTGTCCCCTCTACATCTCGCTACCGCTTTGCGAGGAATGTCACCATGGCCAAGCACCTCCGCCGGTTCGAGATTCTCCTCCCTCTGAGATTTAATGACGGCCGGGCGGTCCCGGCGGAGTTGCTGGAGAAGACCCGCTCAGAGCTGAAGTACCAGTTCGGCGGGCTCTCGAGTGAAAGCCAGGTAATCCAGGGATTCGATCAAGACACCACGGGGGAGGATAAGATGGTGCGGATCTTTGCCGATGTGCCGGACACGGCAGAGAATGTGGCGTTTTTTCTCCAGATGAAGGAACGGCTCAAGCAGCGCTTCGAGCAGGAGGAGATCTGGATCACTACCTTTCGGGTGGAGGTAATCTGATCGGGAGGGGCCGTCGCGGCATGGAACGGGGTGGGACTTATGGGACGAACAAGAGGGATCTCTGCGCCACCTCTCACCTCTCACCTCTCACCTCTCACCTCTCACCTCTCACCTCTCACTATCCCTGCTCCTCCACCCACCCCATCGCAAAACGCACCAGCTCTGAGGCGCTTTTCAGGCCGAGTTTCTCCTTCATCCGCAAGCGATGACTCTCCACGGTTTTGGTGCTGAGGTGGAGTTGTTCGGCAATGTCCCGGCTGCTCCTTCCCTGCTCCACTTCCCGGTCACTCAAAAGATCGACGGGTGAGCTTGCCTCTACCGGGGTGCCGCGGAGGGCTTGGTGAATCAACTGTTCCGCGAGGTTCTCACTTACATAGATTTTTCCGGCCAGCACCCGGCGCAGGGCAGTGAGGAGATTCTCCACATGCTCACGCTTCATCACATATCCGCCTGCTCCGGCCCGAAGCGCCCGTATGGCGTAGTGGCGTTCATCGTGCATGGAGAGCACGAGAACGGGGAGCTTTGGATGCTCCGTCGCGAGATGTTTGATCAGCTCGATTCCGTTACAGCCTTGGAGAGAGACATCGAGCACTACGATATCGGCCGATGTCTCCCGCAGTGCAGTCAGCGCCTCCATGGCTGAACTCGCCTCACCGCAGACCTCAAATTCCTGTTCCGCATTGATCACCTGTACGATCCCATGGCGGAAGATCGGATGATCATCGACCACGAAGACCCGGCGTTTCACTTCGGTTCCGACCGGATGCTCTCCAGAGTGGTCGATTGCCAGGGGAGCGGACGTCTCGGTAGCGGAACTCGTCATTGTGGGTAGAAAGCGTTGGCGTTACGCAGTAATGGAGATTTCGGCTGACGCTTGAGCTTGTTCCGCGACACGCTGCCGAAGGCGTACTGCATAATGTAGCAGACGAACCGAATGCGTATTATCGGTGCTCGCCCTCCATACGGGTTGAGCAAATCCCCTATGCCAGAGCATCCGGCCCAGGCTCCCACACTGCCCGGCTCTCACGCAGCCGCCCTG
>CBINJX010001022.1:0-2210 GCA_966251085.1 uncultured Verrucomicrobiales bacterium | reverse complement strand
GAAGGTCTCGCCGAGATACCGTAGCATGTCCTCCTTGCGATGGGCCAGTTCCGGAGCATGAGCTTCCGAGAGCGAGAGCATCGCCCATCCGAGAATGGCAGTGCCGAGCACGACCTCGAAAGCGACCACGAAGAGCGCACGCGATGACGTTCGTTTCACGCGAGGTTTGTCCGGTGTGGAATCCGGGTCCAGGCGCATGACGCCCGTCATGTTGGCGATCGCCTCAACGCCCGAGAGGGCGAGGATTACACCGACGAAGGAGATCCACGCCTTCGGAAAACCGCCTTCCGGCCACCGTAGATGCTCCGTCGTCAGATGAGGAGTACCAAGGGCAATGATTGCCAGGACGGTGATGACTGTCGGCACCGCCATCCAGATCGAGAGACTTCCGCTGTGTTTCGGGCCGAAGTAATTCACGATGCCCAGAACGGCGATGGCGATCACCGTTACTACCCGGATCTGGTCACGCGAGAAACCGAAGTAACTCATCCCCGACCACCCGCTCAAAGCGGCGGTCACGAGGAAGTTCGCGATCAGGAGAAGCGCACCGAGTGCCGCTACGAACCGGCTCTGCTCCCGGGCTGCGGAGTACACGCCGCCACCATCGGGAAACTCACGACAGACAATCGAATAGTTCAATCCAACGACTGCCGTCAGTGCACAGACGGCAAGAATGATGGGTAGCGAGCCGAACCCGGCGGCGGCAAATGCCAGCCCGATCACATATGCTTTACTGGTTCCCCAGTCGCCATAGAGCAGCGCCGCCGCGCGCTTCCAATCCAGATTCCGGGGACGGTTTACTTCGAGAGACGGACCCATGGGATCAAAAGGAAACTCACCGGAGGAATGCACGAAAACCGCTGCCGGCGGCCATCGCCGCAAAGGAAGAAATCATGGCGCTGACGAAAAGAAAACAGCCGGATGTGTATCACTGGACCGTTGGCGATGCGCTGGGCTACGCAAGCACCCTCAGCCGGTCAACGCAAGCGCCGTCTCAACGTGCACGGAATACCCGCCAGCACTCCAGGAATCCCGTGGCGAAATCATCCGGTCGCGCCTCGATCCAACGGTCGATTTGCTCCGGCGAAAACCATTCACCCGTCTCGATTTCTGCCGGATGAAGGGTAAAGGGGCCTTGGTGCTCCGCGCGGTAAATCCGCACGAATTCCCATCCTGTGCCCTCGCAGGCGCGGATCTCACCCAATGGCGTTACCGGAGCCTCGACGCCAAGTTCTTCAACAATCTCACGAGCGGCAGTGTCGTCGTAAGAGTGGCCGGAATTCACGTGCCCTGCCGCACTGGAATCCCATCTGCGGGGATGCACGTCTTTCCAGCGTGAGCGACGCTGAAGGAAAAGCTCGCCGGCACGGTTGAAGACAAAGATGTGGACGGCGCGATGGAGGAGTTTCTTCGTGTGTACCTCATGTCGTGTGGCGGTGCCGATTACTTCGTCCGAATCGTTCACCACATCGAAGATCTCACCGTGCACATCCTGGGCGAGTTTTTCCATCGTTGTGGCGTTCGCTAGAGCGGCCGGTGTGCAACTGGCCTGTGACTCGGTGGATGCAGCGGTCGCAGTGCTGAGGTTGGTGAGAGTGATCCACTGTTCTAGCGATAGCTCTTCAGCCCGCACAGTTTCCGGAACACCCAAGGTCGATACCACCGATTGCCAATCCGTCACGGAACCTGAGATCAGCTTCTTCAGCTGTTTCCTTCTCTGTGAGAACCCTTGCTTCACAAGATTTGTAAAGCGCCGGGAATCGCAGGTCGGGAGTTCATCGGGATCACGTGGCGTAAGTCCGACGACTGCCGAGTCCACCTGCGGTACAGGTGTGAAGACAGTCGGTGGCAGAGTGCGCAGATACTTCACTCGCCAGCGGCGGCCGATCAGGAGTGTGAGCGCGCCGTAATCCTTTGTACCGGGAGCCGCCGAGAGCCGCTCGGCGAGTTCCTTCTGGAGAGTAAAGACAAGGCCCGTGACCGGGCTAGGGTCACTCGTGAAGTTGAAAAGAATCTGACTGGAGACGTAGTAGGGGAGATTGCCCAGCACCTTGGTTGGCCCCCTCCGCCACAGTTCCCGCACATCAAACTCCGTGGCATCCCCGTGAACGAGTTCGAGTTCGGGAAAGCGGTTCTTCAGATATGGGATGAGCCGATCGTCTTTCTCGATCAGTAGCCCATTTGCTGAGCGCTCCAGGGCGAACTCGGTG
>CBINJX010001021.1:0-2215 GCA_966251085.1 uncultured Verrucomicrobiales bacterium | reverse complement strand
AGGCGAACGTGACGGAAGATGCGGGTGAAGAACGCCTGCGGGTCCTGGTGGTGGATGATGAGCCTGTCACGCGTCAGATCGTGACGAAGTATCTGGAGATGGATGGACATCAGGTCGTCGCAAGCTCCAGTGGGGCAGACGCCATCGTACATTTCCATGAGAAATCCTTCGATCTGCTGGTGACGGATGTCGCCATGCCAGGCATGGGAGGATTCCAGCTCATGGGGGTCTTGCGCCAGATCCGTCCGGCGCTGCCCGTAATCGTCCTCACCGCCTTGAGCGAAGTCACATTTCCCGATCTACAGAGCGCCGGGGTCCAGCACGTGATCTATAAGCCCATCCTGCGGAGCACACTCAGGAATGCCGTGCGGGAAGCAACAGGCGCTTCTCTGAAAGTGAATAGTTAAGAGTATCGAGTTGAGAGCCGCGCACCGGCAGGTCTGAGCGGGTGAGGGAGGCAAAGCTGGAATGGATCGCTCAAGTGCGACTGCCCTCCCGCGCGGTAGGGCGGTCGCGCCGCCGACCGCCGGGAGGGCGCGTGGAGAGTGAGGCTACGTCCACCTTAGGGAAAGGCACGCGCGGCGGACAGGAGCCCTACCGGGAGGGGTGACGCGCACTGGCGGATCGGAGATATGCCATATGAGTTTACCGCTTCATTCTGATTTCCGATCTGTAGTCATGCCGGTGGAGCTGCCGGTGGTACCCGCAGACTACCGGGGATTACCGTCAGGCGCCGGCGTTGCCGGAACTTGAGCGGTGTTTCGCCCGTGTGCTCAAAAAAGCGGCGGCAGAATGCGCTGGAGTCGCAGAAGCCGTGTTCTTCAGCGATTTCGCTGAGCGGTTTGTCCGTGAGAAGGAGATCGTCGCTCGCTGCCTGCACCCGGGTGCGAATGATGAACGTCTGCGTGCTCATCCCAAACACCTCGCGAAAACGGCGGTGCAGTTGCCTGACTGAAAGGTGTGCGATCTGTGCAAGCTCAGTGACGGCGATCGGCTGATTGTGGTGGGCCTGAATATAGCTGACGACACGCTCGAGGCGTTCCGCTCCGGGAATCGTATCACCGGTCTCACCTTGCCGCTGGTAGGGACGGACAAATCCCATGATACCGATCACTTCGCCATTGCGGTCGAAGATTGGGAGCTTGGTGGTGATATACCAGTCCTTGGCGTGGCTTCTGGTGAACAGTGCCTCGACGCGTCCGATTAAAGGCTGCCGGGAGGTCATTACCTTGCGATCATCTTCCCGGATTTCCATCGCGACCCGAGCAGGGTGAATATCCGCGTCCGTAAGACCGAGGATCTCTTCTTCACGAGAAAATCCGAGCCGTTGTAGTACACCTGAACTGGCTGCGATGTGATGTCCTTCAGCATCCTTCGCAAAGAAGTGCACATCCGGCAGATGATCGAACAATGCGCGGAACTGCTCCGGACCACCCATTCGACGAAAGAATGCCGCCTGTCGCGCGACTCCCGGGCTCTTTGCCTTTTGAGGTGAAGGCATTTTCGGCAGAGCCTTCGCTTTGGAACGATTCCCCGCCATCAGGAAGGCTCTGGTGTGCCGGGCCGCTTCGCACCTGATGTCTCAGGGAGAACCCAAAGTGCAGCCGTCAGCATGACGCATGACCGGCAGGAGGTAGCTGAAGGAAGGAGTAAACAAGACATCCTGTTCTCGATCGCCATCTTCAGCGGTCGATATTTCGGCTGCCAATCCCTTTCTTGGAACTTCTCTGGAAGTGAATAGTTGAGAGTATCGAGTTGAGAGCCGCGAACTGGCAGATCGAGGCAGACGAGTGTGGCGAAGCAGGGGGGCTGTTTACTGACTTCTGAGCACTGAGTACTTTCTTCACGCCTTCACGCGCCCCGCTCGTTGGCTGCCCTCAAGAACCGACCGGCACCGAGACTGAGCCGTGGCATGATCCAGTGGGAGTACTCCCTCTCCTGCTGCAGATCCTCCCTAACTGGCCAGAGCCGATGCCTGCCTGATGAGGAAGGATGCGCCCGTGGAAAGAGCCGTTCTCCCGCTGACATGAACCGGTTGCTCTTGGATTGGCAATGTTCTCGGATTCAGAAGAGCCGTCTGGCAAAACGGGAGAAACGGCGCTTCTGCGAGTAGAGATGTTTCCTCCCGGAGAAGAAGCGGTCCTCAACTTGGAAGGAACTACTCATCAGGTGGAAGGAACGTTCCGTAAATTGGAAGGGATGATCCTTCCGAAGG
>CBINJX010001020.1:0-2221 GCA_966251085.1 uncultured Verrucomicrobiales bacterium | reverse complement strand
AATTGAGGATTCCGCCGAGGCATCGAGGGCACCACAAAGAGCAGACAGGATCAGGATGACAAGACAGCGGCAGTTCATAGCAGTCGGCGTAGATATTGGCCCGTGTGACTTTCCTCAGATGCAGCAATCTCCTCCGGAGGTCCTTCAGCAATGATCTGCCCACCTCCCGTGCCTCCCTCGGGACCAAGATCGAGGATCCAGTCGGCGCACTTAATCACTTCGAGATTATGCTCGATGATGATGAGCGTGTTCCCGGCATCCCGGAGCTTCAGGAGAACCTCCAGCAGCTTGTGGATATCGGCAAAATGAAGGCCAGTCGTCGGTTCATCCAGAATGTACACGGTGCGGCCGGTCGCTTTGCGGGCAAGTTCCGCTGCAAGCTTGATGCGTTGCGCTTCGCCACCGGAAAGAGTGGTGCCTGCCTGCCCGAGCCGGACGTATCCGAGCCCCACATCCTCGAGGGCAAGGAGCTTGTCTGAGATTTGCGGAACGTTGCGGAAGAACCGCGCCGCTTCATCCACGGTCATATCGAGAATGTCGGCAATGTTCTTCCCCTTGTAAGTAATCTCGAGCGTTTCACGGTTGTAGCGTCGGCCGCGGCAGACTTCGCACTCGACGTACACATCTGCAAGGAAGTGCATCTCGATCTTCTTTACGCCGTCTCCCTCGCAGCTCTCGCAGCGACCACCTTTCACATTAAAGGAAAAGCGCCCGGAATCATAACCACGCACACGGGAGGCAGGGAGTCCCGCATACAAATCACGGATGGGGCCGAATGCGCTGGTGTAGGTCACCGGGTTTGAACGTGGCGTCCGGCCAATCGGGGTCTGGTCGATGATGATCGCCTTGTCGATCTGATCCAGTCCGAGAATTGAGCCATGTTTCCCGGGGCGATCCTTGGACCGATAGAAGTACCGGAAGAGTGCGCGGCGCAGGATGTCGTCCACGAGCGTGGATTTACCGGAACCGGAAACCCCGGTGACACAGGTGAGGCACCCCAAGGGGAAATGCGCATCAACATTCCGCAGGTTGTTCTCGGATGCACCGATCACGCTGAGCCATCCGGGCGGGATATGTTTGCGCTCGATTGTTGCACGCGGAGTGTGAGGCTTTACCCGATGTTTGGGCACCGGAATGGTTGCCCGGCCGGAGAGGTACTGAGCAGTCAGTGAATTCTCCACCTTCAGCACCTCCTCGAGAGTCCCCTGAGCCACGAGTTGCCCGCCGCGCACACCTGCTCCGGGACCAAGGTCCAGTACATGATCCGCCGCGCGAATGGTGTCCTCATCATGCTCGACGACCACCACCGAGTTCCCGAGATCGCGGAGACGACGAAGCGTGGCGATCAGCCGGTCGTTATCGCGCTGATGCAGCCCGATACTCGGCTCATCGAGAACGTAGAGACATCCCGCCAATCCCGATCCGATCTGGGTAGCCAGTCGGATCCGTTGGGCCTCCCCACCAGAAAGTGTGCCGCTCTCGCGATCGAGAGACATGTACCCGAGACCTACTTCCACGAGGAATGAGAGGCGGTTGGTCAGCTCGCGTCGTACCTCCGTGGTGATAAACCGTTGCTGCTCGGATAAGGCAAGAGCGCCGATGAACTCCTTCGCTTCGCCGATCGTGAGGCGGCAGAACTCGTGGATATTGAGCTGGCCCGCCAGTGCTCGCCCGGCCCATCCGCGCAAATCCTCCGCCTCCGCAACGCTCGCTTTCGGCACGTATTCAGACTGCACAGTGACACCGAGGACCGCCGGTTTGAGTCGCGCTCCGTTACACGCGGAACAAGTCCGTCGCGCCATGAAATTGCGAATTCGCTGCCGGGTCAGTTCCGTCTCCGTGGTCTCGTGCAAACGCTGGAGCTGAGGAACGAGCCCCTCAAACGGCTGCTCAATCTTAGTCGTTTTTCCTTCCTCGGTCGTTTTCAGGGCGATGGTCCGCTCCCCGGTGCCGAAGCACAGTGCATGGCGGAACTCCTCGGGCAACTCTCCATACGGTACATCCATCGAGACCCGGTACTCACGTGCGAGCGCCTGAAGTAGCTCGGCGTAGTACTTTTCGAGTCGCTTGCCGGCTTTTGCCCAAGGAGCGATCGCCCCCTGCGCCAAGGATTTCTCAGGGTCCGGCACCAGCAACTCCGGATCGACCACCAGTTCCGTTCCCAGCCCGTGACACAATGGACACGCACCGAAATGGCTGTTGAAGGAGAAATGCTTCGGAG
>CBINJX010001019.1:0-2224 GCA_966251085.1 uncultured Verrucomicrobiales bacterium | reverse complement strand
CGCGCCGACGACCAGGGGCCGCTCGACCCGCTCCGGATGACGATCACCGGCGGGTTCCAGTGTAACGGGAAATCGGGTGCGGGAGGATTGTTCAATCCGAGCCCCACACGGCTGGGGGATCTCGCGGTGGAGACAGCCACGGAGGATTTCTTTTATTCCACCGGCGACGACATCTACGGTGCCGGGAACGACGATGTTCCCGGTGGATTTATGCTCGATGGATTGAACTCCGCGCTTTCCTACGAGTTTCGCTTCTTCGGTTCTCGGAACACCACGGAGACGCGGGTGACTGAGTTTGCGGTATATGGAGCGAACCAGAAGAAGGTAATTCTGCAAACCAGTGGCACCGGGATTGGCAGTTCGGGTGGGAACGGGAACGATGACGAGGTGGCGATTGTGAAGGGGGTTCGCCCGGATGCCTTCGGCCAGGTCTTCGTGGATATCACGCTCCTGCAGGGTTCTTTCGCCTATGTGAACGCGATGGAAATCGTGGTTTCGTCGGCCGCCGCGGGGTTGCCCGCGTGGCGAGAAGGATATTTTACAATGGAGGAGTTAAACGATCCCGAGCTCGAAGCGAACTATTGGGGCGACCAGGCCGATCCCGACGCCGACGGGAAAGCGAATGTGTTCGAGTATGCAAATGGGGGACATCCCTTGCTGGCGGAGTTGCCGGAGACTGTGGAAGTGGGGACCGAAGGCGCAGAGCTAACTCTGACTTACGCGAAGAACCTGGTCGCAATGGATCTGCGGTATACGGTGCAGGTCAGCAGCGATCTGGTGAATTGGAGCGAGGTCCCCGACGCTGCGATTGGAAGTGGAATGGGATTTCAATGGCGGAAGGCATCGGTGCCGATGAGCGGATTCAATCAACGCTTCCTGCGGCTTGAGGTCAGCCTCATCCCCGGAATCTGACTCGGTTTCTCGAGATTGAGTGGGATGACTTTTAGAAGCATGCGGGGGTTTTCCGCATGAAGGCAAGACGACCCTCAATGCGCGTAGTGCCCGCCTGCCCCCGGTCCGTGTACGGGCCGGGGCACGTGTTAAACCACCGCTCGGGTAAGGCGAACGTGTGCAGGCTCTTCGAGTCGTTCCTTACCGGCAACACGACTCTCCCTCCAAGGTTGCCGCACGTAGCTTACTGCCGCCGTGCTATCACGGCGACAGACGCTCAATTCTCCACCCCCCATTCCCCTGCCCCACTTTCGTGAACCGAAGGCGGTCATGGAGGCGGCTCCGCTGTCCTTGCCAGAACTCGATCGTTTCCGGCTGAACGGTGTACCCGCCCCAATGGGACGGAAGCGGGACGTTGTCTTCGCCGAAGCGCTGGCGAGCTTCTTCAAACTGCCGCTGTAACTGCTCACGATCGGCGACTACTTCGCTCTGGTGTGAGGCCCATGCGCCGAGCTGGCTGCTGATCGGCCGCGAATGGAAGTAACTGTCGCTCTCTTCCCGGGAGGTTTTGACCACCGTGCCCGTGATATTCACCTGCCGCTCCAGCGGTCCCCACCAGAAGGTCATCGCGGCGCGTGCGTTCTGTGCCAAGTGCTGTGCTTTTGCGCCTTCGTAGTTCGTGAAGAAAGTGAACCCCCGTTCGTCGCACGCCTTCAGCAACACAGTGCGAGTCCAAGGCTGACCAGTCGCATCCACGGTCGCCAGGATCATCGCATTTGGCTCGAGCACCTGCCGCTCGTGTGCCTCATGAAGCCATTTTTGAAACTGGACGATCGGGTCTGATGCGAGATCCGCTCGGCGGAGGTTGCGTTGCGAGTAGTCTTGCCGGAGCGCAGCGAGTTCTTCGGGTGTGAGAGGCATGGTGAAACAGTGCCGCTCCTCTTACACACTCTCTCTCGCAATCTTAATCCTAATCGTACTCTTACTCCCTCTCCTCACCGGAACTCCACCCGGTCGAGTTCAGTCCAGACGCTCCCCACTGAGATGTCCGCCTCGACCTTCAGCAACAGCCGGTCCCTGTCATCCGACACCCAGGCGGTCGCCCGCTTGAACTTTGTGTACGGCTTCAATTCGAGATCATCGTCATCCACCCGCCACAGCTTGAGGTCCATCTTGATCGCATTCCATTTACGTCCGGCAGCTTCGACACGATCCTTCCCCCGGGCAGTGATCTGCGCCAGATAAGGCGAGGTTCCGGCGTAAACGATCAGACGATAAGCATCGCCGTTGCGAAACGATTGGCTCCGGACCAGATGCAGCGCTCCATGCAGAT
>CBINJX010001018.1:0-2228 GCA_966251085.1 uncultured Verrucomicrobiales bacterium | reverse complement strand
GAAGACGTGCCCTGTCATACCCGCCTCAATCGTACAGAAACGGTGGGCATGGTAGCGGGCCATCACCGAGGCGCGCCGGAGAACCCCACCGCTCGCGCACGACGCTCCATCCCACTAAGCTCCACACGAACTCTGCGCAGGCACACAACTCTACCTCCAAAGCGGTGCCTCGCGGACCTCGCCACCGCACTCCATATGCGCCCCGGTCGTCCGCGACCGAGATGTATAGAAATCTCAGATCGCGATCCACCAAGTGCCTAAACCAAATCGACAACCGTCAGGCTTTCGCCTTCCTCCCACGCCCTTTCCCAAATCCTCCACCTCCGTACTTCACCGGCTTCTTCTTCGGCTCGATCTTGCTGATCCCGGTGCCGCTTTTCAGCTCCATGATCTGGTCGCGGAGGAGGGCTGCGCGTTCGTATTCGAGGTTCGCGGCGGCGTGCATCATCTCCTGCTCGAGTTCACGCAGGGTCTCGCTGAGGGAGAAGTTGCCGCCGGATTCGCGGACGACCGCTTCCTCGACTTCGCGGCCCTTGAGGATGGTGTGCAGGCTTTCCTGGACGGCGCGGCGGACGCTCTGCGGGGTGATGCCGTGTTTCTCGTTGTACGCGATCTGGCGGGAGCGGCGGTACTCGGAGATGGCGATGAGCGCTTCCATGCTCTTCGTGATCTGGTCGGCGAAGAGGTAGACTTCGCCATTCACGTGCCGGGCGGCGCGGCCGGCGGTCTGAATGAGCGAGGTCTGAGAGCGGAGGTAGCCTTCCTTGTCGGCATCGAGGATGCAGACAAGCGACACCTCGGGCAGGTCGAGGCCTTCCCGGAGGAGATTGATGCCGACGAGGATGTCGAATTCCGCAGCCCTGAGAGCGCGCAGGATTTCGACGCGCTCAATAGTGTCGATATCGGAGTGAAGGTAGCGAACCTTCAGGCCAACGTCGCGGAGGTAATCCGAGAGATCTTCCGCGGTACGTTTGGTGAGTGTGGTGATGAGCACACGCTCCTGGATCTCCACGCGCTGACGGCACAGCTCGATGGTTTCATCGATCTGATCCTTGAGCGGGCGGATCGTGATCTTCGGATCGAGGAGGCCGGTGGGACGGATGATCTGCTCCACGACGAGTGGTGCACCGGGAGTGGTGACATCAAACTGCTCCACAGGCAGATCGGTCCGCATGACCCGCATGGGGCGGGGCGGGACATTCGGACTTCCTGCTGCGGCGGCGGGGATCGGCTCATCCTGCCCGATCTGTGTGCGGGAGTGGGGGATGTAACCGGTGTTGCCCACAATGGAGTTCTTTATCTCGAACTCCGCCGGTGTTGCCGAGATGTAGACCGCCTGGCCGGTCATCTCCATGAACTCCGTGAAGTTGAGCGGACGGTTGTCGAGTGCGCTCGGGAGCCGGAAGCCGTGATCTACGAGGGTCATCTTGCGCGAGCGATCGCCTTCGTACATGCCGCCGACCTGCGGGATCGTGGCGTGGCTTTCATCAATCACGAGGAGGTAGTCGCGCGGAAAGAAGTCGAGCAGCGTGTACGGGCGGGAGCCGGGCGGACGTCCGGAAAGATGGCGTGAATAGTTCTCGATGCCGCTGCAGAAACCCATTTCCTGCATCATTTCGAGGTCGTACTCGGTGCGCATTTTCAGGCGCTGCGCTTCGAGGAGTTTGCCCTGTTTCTCGAATTCGATGATCCGGTCGTCCAGCTCCGCGCGGATCGTCTGCATGGCGCGCCGCATCTTGTCGTGCGGGGTGACGAACTGTTTAGCGGGGTAGAAGGTGGCGACGGTGAGGTGATCGATAGTGTGACCGGTGAGCGGGTCAAAGCGGCTGATCCGGTCGATCTCGTCACCGAAGAACTCGATCCGGAAAGCTTCCTCATCGGCAGTTGCCGGCTGCACCTCCACGACGTCACCCCGTGCGCGGAATTTGCCGCGGCCAAACTGGATGTCGTTCCGCTCGTAGAGCATATCGACCAGGCGCGCGAGGACCGTCTCCCGGCTGACCTGCTCCCCGACCTTCACTGTGAGCAACATGTTCTGGAAGTCCTCCGGAGAGCCCAAACCGTAGATGCACGAGACACTGGCGATGACGATGACGTCTTTGCGGGAGAGCAGATTGCTGGTGGCGGAGAGGCGCAGACGCTCGATTTCTTCGTTAATCGAGGAGTCTTTTTCGATGTAGGTATCCGTCCTTGGGATGTACGCCTCCGGCTGGTAATAATCGAAGTAC
>CBINJX010001017.1:0-2228 GCA_966251085.1 uncultured Verrucomicrobiales bacterium | reverse complement strand
GTTCATAAGATTCGCCTAGTTAGGATTACGAGGGACGAATCCTAGGTATGGGAGTCGAACGAGCACAAGCCCGGGTATCCCGGGCGCCGCACCTGCGAAATCACACCTCCACTGTCTCGGGCTCTTCCTCGGCTTTCTCCGGTTCCTCTACCGAGCTGCGGACGTGCGTCTTGCTGGTAAGGAACGAATAGATCGCCGGTATGACGAGCAGGGTGAGCCCGGTACCGATGATCATACCGCCCACAACCGCAATCCCCATCGATCGACGGCTCTCAGCGCCTGCACCGAATGCCAGAGCAATCGGGAGAATTCCGAGAATCGTCGAAAGCGCCGTCATTAATACCGGGCGGAACCGGGCAACCGCGGCTTCGCACGCTGCTTCGAGTGGACTGAGCCCATTCTCCCTCTGCTGGTTTGCAAATTCCACGATCAGAATTCCGTTCTTCGTCACCAGCCCAATGAGCATGATCATTCCAATTTGGCTGAAGATGTTGAGCGTCTGACCGAAGAGCCATAATGAGCCAAGAGCGCCAACGAGTGCGAGCGGCACCGTGAGGAGAATGGCGAGCGGATCGCGGAAACTCTCGAACTGTGCCGCCAGCACGAAGTAGATCAGCAGCAGCGCAAACACGAAGGCGAAAACGGTACCCGACGAAGTATCACGAAGATCACGCGCTTCGCCGGCCAGATCGGTTTTGAAACTCTCATCCAGCAACTCGTTCGCGATCTTCTGCATTTCCGCGATTCCCTGGCTCAGCGTGTAACCGGGAGTGAGCGCAGCGGACACGGTGGCCGCACTGTACCGGTTGAATCGGAAAAGCTGAGGCGGGCTGATCTGCTCCGTAAGCTTCACGACATTGTCGAGGCGGACAGGGCCGGCCTTGGTGCTTGGCACGGAGATGTTACGAAGATCGAGGTTCTCGTCGCGATGTTCGCGCACCAGCGCTCCGACCACGAAGTATTGTTTTCCCTCTTTCAAAAAGTACCCGAACCGCTGCTCTGAAAGAGCGAGGTTAAGCGTCTCGCCGATATCCCGTGCGGAGACCCCTAGCGACTGTGCGCGCTCACGGTCGATATCGATGCGCACCTCAGGCTTGTTGAATTTCAGATCGACATCGACACGGGAGAAAACACCCGACGCGCTGGCCCTCTCCAGAAACTCCGGGAGCTTCTGCTGCAGCTTGGCAAAATCCTGCGCCTGAATGACGAACTGCACGGGCAGTCGCGAGCCCGCACCGAGGCCGACGCTGATCGTCGGCTCCTCAATCACCACGACTCGCGAACCAGCAAGACTGCGAGAAGCCTCCAGCAACTTGGAAGCGATCTGCGATTGCGTGCGGCCTCGCTGCTCGCGATCGACCATGAAGACGCGCACGAAGCCGGAGTTTACCGACCCTGTTGCACCAAACCCCGGGGAGGTCTGGGTAATGACGGTCGTCGCCTCTGGGACCTCCTCGTTCACCATGTCCGCGAGCTGGTCCATGTAGTCCAGCATGTAGTCAAAGCTGGCACCCTCAGGCGCGGTGGCAGAGATGCGGAGACGTCCACGGTCTTCGAGCGGCGCCAGTTCGCTATCGAGTTGTCCAAAAGCAAGCCAGGCGCCGGCTCCCGCAAGAATGAGCGCTGGAAACGCAAGCCACCGAGCCTTCAGGAAAAGGACGAGCACGCCCCGATAGATGTCTGTGATCCAGCGGAAGAACGGCTCAGTCCAATCGTAAAATCGTGAGTGCGAATGCCCCTTCAGGACCTTGGTGCAGAGCATCGGCGTGAGGGTCAGCGCAACAAACGACGAAATGATCACCGTCCCGGCGAGCACTACCGCAAACTCCTTGAACATCTGCCCGATCAAGCCGCCCAGGAACAGAATCGGAGCAAACACCGCCACCAGGGCGACCGTGGTCGCGATCACGGCAAAGAATACCTCCTTTGTGCCCCGGACACCCGCCTCACTCACCGGCATGCCTGCCTCGATCTTGGTATAGATATTCTCCAGCACGACGATGGCATCATCAACCACGAGACCGATCGCCAGCACCATTGCCAGCAGCGTAAGCACGTTCACGCTGTACCCGGCAATGTACATGAGGAAGAAACCGCCAATCAGACTAATCGGAATTACCACAGTCGGAATGATCGTGGAACGCCAGCTCCGCAGGAACGCGAAGATGATCAGCACCACGAGCCCCAGTGCCACAAGGATGGTCTCGCCGACTTCCCGGATTGAAGCC
>CBINJX010001016.1:0-2237 GCA_966251085.1 uncultured Verrucomicrobiales bacterium | reverse complement strand
GTGCTCGATGTTTTTACCTGCATCCGCAATCACACCCGTCTCGATCTTGCGGGGCGAATGCTGGAGCAGAATGCCGAGCGTCATCTGAAGGCATCTGGGCAGATGACCGAGTTGTTTGGTGATTTGCCGGAAGCAATCTGCAATACCCGTCGAATCGCGGACCGGATCGACTTCTCGCTGGAGGACCTCGGCTATGAATTTCCGCGGTATCCAACTCCGGATGGGGAGAGCATGGAGCGGTTCCTGGAGCGGGTAACTTGGGACGGAGCGCGCGAGCGTTATGGGAGAAAGATCCCGGAGAACGTGAAGGAGCAGTTGAAGAAGGAGTTGGATCTGATCGGTCGCCTTGGGTTTGCCGGATATTTCCTCATCGTGTGGGATATCGTGAACTACTGCCGCGAGCAGAAGATCATGGTGCAAGGGCGGGGGAGCGCAGCGAACAGTGCGGTTTGCTATTGCCTTGGGATTACCTGTTTCGATCCGGTGAAGGCGCAGTTGCTTTTCGAGCGTTTCCTCAGTGAGGGCCGAAAGAGTTGGCCGGATATCGATCTCGACCTGCCCAGCGGAGAACTTCGGGAACGGGTGATCCAGGAAATGTACCGTCGTTATGGCAGACACGGGGCGGCAATGACCGGCACAGTGATCAGCTACCGCGGACGCAGCGCGGCTCGGGAACTGGGCAAAGTGCTATCGCTGCCGGGGGATGTAATCGACCGATTCTGCCATCTTTTTGCGAGTGGCGATTATCCCCACACACTCGATTTCGAGATGCAGCAGAAGCTTTCTGGAATGACGCATGGCAATCCGGCCGCGGCGAAGTTCGCTCAGCTTTTTCCAATGCTGCATGGTCTGCCGCGTCATCTCGGGCAGCATTCGGGAGGAATCATCATTTCACGTGGCTCGCTGGATGCCGTGGTTCCATTGGAGAATGCGTCAATGCCAGGACGCACGGTGGCTCAATGGGACAAGGACGATTGCGAAGACCTCGGCATCATCAAGGTGGACCTGCTGGGACTCGGAATGATGGCGGTGCTCCATGATTGTGTGGAGTTGACCAAGCAGCGCGGAAACCCCGTGGATCTCGCGCACTTGCCTCTGGATGACGCCGAAACGTACGCGATGATGCAGGCGGCGGACACGATCGGAGTCTTCCAGATCGAGAGTCGTGCACAGATGGCGACGCTGCCCCGCATGCAACCCAAGCGGTTTTATGATCTGGTGATCGAGGTGGCGATCATCCGACCGGGACCGATCCAAGGCCATCTCATGCATCCCTACCTGGAGCGCCGGCAAGGAAAGGCCCCCGTGCACTACTGGGATGAGCGGGTGAAGCCGATTCTCGAGCGCACGCTGGGGGTACCACTGTTTCAGGAGCAGATGCTGAGCATCGCAATGGAAATGGCAGATTTCAGCGGTTCCGAAGCGGAGGAATTGCGAAGAGCGCTGAGTTATCACCGCTCGCAGGATCGGATGAACAAAGTCAAAGCGAAGCTTCGCACCGCCATGGCACGCAAAGGAGTGAAGCCCGAAGTGGCCGAGGAGATCATCCAGGCGGTTTCATCCTTCGCGCTGTACGGCTTTCCGGAATCGCACGCCATCAGCTTCGCCCATCTCGCCTATGCGAGTGTTTACCTGAAGGTGCACCGCACGCCGGAGTTCTTCTGTGCGATGTTGAACAACCAGCCGATGGGTTTCTACTCGCCTGCGACGCTGGTGAAGGATGCGCAACGACATGGAGTGAGATTTCGCCCTGTGGATGTGTTGGTGTCGGACTGGTTTTGCTCAGTCGCCGATGACAATTCCGTGCGGTTGGGCCTCTGCATCGTGAACGGCCTGAACGCACGCAAAGCCGAGGCGCTGCTGGCAGAGCGTCAACGTGCACCATGGTCGTCGATTGAGGATTTCAAACGCCGGACCCAACTCGACAAAGACCAGCTCCGAACACTCGCTGAAATCGGTGCGCTGAACTCCCTCACTACTCACCGTCGCTCTGCGTTATGGGAAGTGGAGCAACCGGTGGATGATGACGATCTCTTTGCCTGGGCGGCTGCATCCTCGAAATCGGAGCGAGTAGCCGAGGCTGCCCCGCTCGTACCAATGACTGAGGCCGAGCGGATGCGATCTGACTACTCGGGCACAAACCTCACGATTGCCCGGCACACGATGTCCTTGCTACGGCCGCAACTACTGGACTGCTGGAGCGCAGCAGATCTGAAACAGGCGAGCGACGGTCTCCG
>CBINJX010001015.1:0-2238 GCA_966251085.1 uncultured Verrucomicrobiales bacterium | reverse complement strand
GTATTCACGTGGTTGGCTGTGAGGACATAACCATACCCGAGGTAGACGCCGGACGCACTCCCGCCCGGCGATTCCAAGCTCGCTACATAGTTCCACGGCGCACCATTCGCCGGCGCCACCGTGTTATTCGTCGCCCCTCCCGTATCGCCCCCATAGAGCACCAGCGCGCTGGCGCTCCGAGCACAGAAAAGCAAAACCCCGGCAATCACAAGGGATTGCCGGGGTTTCGAAAGAGTCATGCCGTCAGGCAGAGCAGCTTACAGACCCGCGCGGGCCTCGAGCTTCTGGTAGCCCTTGTAGATCACGTCCTTGTAGGTCGCGCCACTCGGGATCATCGGCAGCACGTGCTCGGTGTAAGGCACCATCACGTCCAGCACGTACGCTTCCTTGGAAGCGAGCATGCGCTCGATCGCAGCCGGGAGATCCTTCTTGTGGATCACACGCTCGCAAGGCACGCCGAAGCCTTCGCACATCTTCACGTAGTCGGGATAAATGCGCTTCAGATCCTTCGGATCGCCGAGGAAGGTATGACCGCGGTTGGAATTGTAGAAGCGGTCTTCCCACTGCACCACCATGCCGAGCCACTGGTTGTTCAGGATCATCGCCTTTGCAGCGATTCCCTCGATGTGTGCCAGAGCGAGCTCCTGCACGTTCATGAGGAAGGAGCCGTCACCGTCGATGTCGATGACTTCCTTGTCCGGACGGCCAACCTTCGCGCCGATCGCCGACGGATAGCCAAAGCCCATGGAGCCGAGACCTGCCGAGGTGATGAAGGAACGAGGATTGTCGTACTGGAAAAACTGGCCCGCCCACATCTGGTGCTGACCAACGCCCGTGGTGATGATCGCGTCGCCCTTGGTGATCTTCCACAGCAGCTCGATCGCATACTGCGGCTGGATCACGTCGTCCGTGTCATCGTAGTGGAACGGATACGCTTCCTTCCAGGCGTGGATCTCCTTGTACCACTCCGGATATGCGGAGAAGCCGAGGAGACTCTCGGATTTCACGCGGGTCTTGCCCGAGCGCTCGAGCAGCTCGTTCAGGCGGCCGAGAGCGTACTTCGTGTCGGAAAGGATCGGCAGTTTGACCGGCTTGTTCTTGTTGATCTCCGAGTTGTCGATGTCGATGTGGACGATCGTGCCGTGCTTGGCGAACTCGGTGAGCTTGCCGGTCACACGGTCGTCGAAACGCACGCCCACCGCGATGAGCAGGTCGGCTTCGTTGACCGCGTTGTTGGCGTACACGGTGCCGTGCATGCCGAGCCACTTGAGCGAGAGCGGATGCGTCTCGGGGAAGCAGCCGATGCCCATGAGCGTGGTCGCCACCGGGATCTGTGTGCGCTCCGCAAACTCGAGCAGTTCCGCAGAAGCTTCACCGGAAATGATACCGCCACCGACGTAGAGCATCGGCTTTTTGGACTGGCCGATGAGTCCCATCAGCTCATTCAGAGCGACGTCGTCGGCCTTGCGGACCGGATCATAACCACGAAGCTTCACTTCCGTCGGGAACACCGGACGGGCCTGCGCCTGCTGGATGTTCTTCGGAATGTCGATGAGCACCGGGCCCGGACGACCGCTCTGGGCGATGTAGAAAGCTTCCTTCACGATCCGCGGGATATCGTTGATATCCGTCACCAGATAGTTGTGCTTCACGATCTGGGCCGTCACGGAGAACACGTCGGTCTCCTGGAACGCGCCCTTACCGATCATGTGCGTCGGCACCTGGCCGGTGATTGCCACCAGCGGGGTGGAATCGAGGAAAGCGTCTGCGATACCGGTCACGAGATTCGTAGCACCAGGGCCGGAGGTTGCCATCACCACGCCAGCCTTGCCGGTCGCGCGGGCATAACCTTCCGCCGCGAACACGCCACCCTGTTCATGACGAGGCAGGTACGTGCGGATCTGCTTCGAGCGGGTCAGAGCCTGATGCATGTGCATCGAAGCGCCACCGGGATACGCGAAGATCGTATCTACTCCCTCCCGCTCCAGGGCTGCGACGAGGATATCCGCGCCGCTCATCAATTCACCGCGCTCTTGCGCGGCTTTAGCCGTGGTATCAGGAGTGGACGTTTGCGTGCTCATAAGATGCAAAAAAGAGCAGGGACGATACAGTCGGAGTTGAATGTGAGCAAGTGGAGGATTTTGGAATGTGTGGACTCGGGCGCATCTCCGCTTATTAAAAGTAGAACCTGGATGACGTAATCCTCTGTTCGAAGCCCCAAAGTGGCAGCGGCGTCTC
>CBINJX010001014.1:0-2239 GCA_966251085.1 uncultured Verrucomicrobiales bacterium | reverse complement strand
TCTTCCCCGAGCCGTTTGCGCCGAGGATAACCCAGTGTTCACCTCGATTCATGGTCCACGAGACGCCGTCGAGAATCCGTGTATTGCTCCGCTGGATGGTAAGATCAGTAACTTGGAGAGTTGGTGTCATGGGAGAATGCCAAGTGAAAGTGAAGAGTGCCAAGTGAAGCTTCCAGTGCAACGCTTACTGATTGCTTTCCCCGACATTCGCATCAGTGCCGCCCCGGAGAAGCCCCATGTCTGAGAGCGCCGCCCGATTCAGTGGATATGAGTAATAAACATAAGCCTCAGCAGAAGGAATTCCCTCATATGGAGAAGCAGGTGCTTCCTGAGCCCCAGGAGGAGTTCATCTCCGAGAAAAGTGTGCCATCCAAGTCGATGCAATCCGAGCGCTCGGAAAAATCGACCAGTTCTCAACGTGCTCACGACGTGAAGCCGGCCGGACACCAGGAGAATAAACCGGAAAACTTCGAAGAAGGCGTCGAAGGGTAATCGCCTCATCCGTCTTGCCGCTGCGAAAACGCGAAGATGCGCACGACCGCGCGTTTTCGCAGCGTTCTGACCTGTACTGGCTCTTACCGGACTCCCAGTGAATCAAATCCACGCTTTTCCAGGTCGGTTTCGACTCGATCGATAGCCGCTGCGAAGGTGTCGTTTGCAGCATTTGCAGCATTTGAGAGCTTCCGCTGATATACAGCGGAGAAAGATTGCTCCCAGTGGGTAAGAACGGTGCCGATTCGGTTGGTCACCCGTGCAGTACCGCTGAGCACGCGAGGCCCCGTAAGGTCCGTGGTCCGGTTAAGAAGCGAATTGCGGCCGCGGAGACTCACCATCCGAGTATCGAAATCTTCACCCTGAGGATTTGTGCGGGAGACGCCGGAAAGGACCGTGATTGAACCGCGCTTCTGGGAAATCGTTCCGCCATCGACCGAGATCGCACCGAGAAAGACTTGTTCGCCACGTCCACGTCCACGCCCGCCGAAGTAGTTGATGATTCCGACCTGGCTGGTGGCGGTATCGTACACCAGTATCGCACGATTCCTTCGAACGCCTGACTCCGAGCCGTATGTTTTCACCGGTGCGGGGCCGTCGAAGATGAGGATGGCTGCGGATGCTGCAATGTGGCTGAGCAGGAGGGCAGTAAGGGTGGCGAAGAGTTTCATCAAGGCTGAGAGGTGGTGGTGAACGGGAAGTGGTAGCCCAACAAGAAGCACTTGTCGTCGCGACAAAAAAAGGCTCCGGGTGGGAGCCTTCCCGGTTCCTATTCTGCCTCGTTGTAGCCTGCTACTTGTTCTGGAGCAGGTCGGGCCGGACGCGACGTGTCTTTTCCAGTCCTTGTTGCCTGCGCCACTCAGCAATCTTGGCGTGATTGCCCGACAAGAGTACATCCGGCACTTTCCATCCGCGGAACTCGGCTGGCCGGGTGTAATGCGGTCCCTCCAATTGGCCCGTGACGAAGGATTCGTCCGTCGCGGATTGATCATGCCCCAGCACTCCCGGGATGAGCCGCGCGATCGCGTCCACGAATACCACAGCGGCAATTGCTCCATTCGTCAGAATGTAATCGCCGATGGAGATCTCGTCGTTCACGAGGTGGTCTAGCACACGCTGATCCACCCCCTCATAGTGACCGCAGAGGATGATGAGATGTTTCTCCCGGGCATACTCGGTTGCAATTGCCTGCGTGAACTTGCGTCCGCTCGGGGACATGAAGACTACGCGGGTCTCCGGGGTGCGTAGCGCCTCGACGGCCGCAAAGATCGGCTCCGGTTTCAACACCATTCCCTGGCCGCCCCCGTACGGAGTATCATCCGTCATCCGGTGTTTATCCGTCGCCCAATCCCGAATGTTATGGGAGGCAATGGTAACCAGCCCCGCTTTCTGGGCGCGTTTCATCATGCTTTCGCCCAGCATGGAGGAGGGGATCGCGGGAAAGAGGGAAAGAATGTCGATGCGCACGGCTGCGGGATGGATGATCGAAAACAGATGGAGAGAAAGAGGATTTTAGCCGCAAAGAGGCATAAAAGGCACAAAAAGAGGAGGCGGGTATCTTATGCTCCTCGGATGTGCCGAGTTTGCAGAGCAGGATGTTCGGAGTAGGGGGCGAGCCCGGGGGGAAGTGTCGGTCCAAACATGTCCGATGCGGGGCAAAATGTTTGAGATGAGGGTTTGGATGTCATCGATGAGGGTTTTTGGCTCATCGATGAGGGGTGCACGGTTCAGATGAGGGTTTTTGCCT
>CBINJX010001013.1:0-2244 GCA_966251085.1 uncultured Verrucomicrobiales bacterium | reverse complement strand
ACTATCCGGTGGTTCATAACGGACAGCGCATCACCGAGACGACCAGCGGCGGACTTTCTCCGAGCCTCAACACAGGCATCGGCATGGCATATCTTCCCACAGCGATCGCCCGCCCCGGCGAGCAGATCGAAATCGATATCCGCGGCCGGCTCTTCCTGGCCCAGATCGAGAAGAAACCGCTCTATAAAAGCACAGGTACAGCCTCCCCGGGCACCCTGGTTCCTTGAGTAGTTTATAGTTGAGAGTATCGAGTTGAGAGCCAGCGCAAGGCAGATCAGAGCGGCAACTGAGCACTGAGCACTGAGCACTCTCCCACTCTCTTTCACGTCCGCCCACACTCCGCACTGCGTACACCCGCTGACCCGCTCTTTCCTGATTTATGAAAGTCCTCGATAACCTCTACTACGCAAAAACCCACGAGTGGATCCGTCTCGACGGAGAGAATGGCACGGTGGGAATCACCGATCATGCCCAGCACGAACTCACTGACGTCGTTTATGTTGAATTGCCCCAGGTGGGTGCGGCAGTCACCGCAGGCCAGCAGGTGTGCGTGGTAGAGTCGGTAAAAGCAGCGAGCGATATTTATTCGCCCATCTCCGGAACGATTACTTCCGTGAATGAAGCGCTCTCTTCGAATCCCGCGTTGATCAACACAGATCCTTTTGGTGAGGGCTGGATTTTCCGCCTGAAGGTCGAGGCCGGTGAAGAGATCGAGGAACTGCTCAGCCCTGGGCAATACCGCGAGCAGATCGGCGCTACTGAAGGCGACCCCGGCGCGGGCGTCTGATCCGATACTCTCTGGCTATGAAACGCCAGCTCCTCGCAGCCGCCGCACTGCTCGTCTCCACCGCCCTGCTACGGGCGGATCTCGTTGTCACCCAAAAGGTCGAAGGCGCCGGACAGAACGGCGACGTGACCATGAAGATCAAGGGCGACAAGATTCGCGCTGATCTTCCAAGAGGAGTGAGCAGTATCACCGACGCCTCGACGGGCGAGGTGATCACGCTCATGCATTCGCAAAAAACGTATCTCCGAATCCCGGCTGAACGGGCGAAGGAGATGATGGAGCGGATGCAGAAGTTGGCAGGCGGAAACGGAGGAGGTGAACCACCAAAACTTCAGCCCACCGGGAAAAAGGAAAAGGTGGGCGAATGGGACACCGAAGTCTTCACCACGAAGATCGGTGGCATGCAGCTCACCTACTGGATCGCGAAGGATTACCCGGACTACGAGCGACTGCTGGAGAGCATGACAAAGATTCAGCAGGGGGGAATGGGTACCCTCGGCAAGAATCTCGGTCCCGATCCGAAGGAGTTTCAGGGCATGCCCGTGAAAACGGAGATGAGCCTGAACGGCAAGAAGATCACCAGCACGATCAGCTCCATCGAAGAGAAACCGGTGGACGATAAGATCTTTGAACTGCCAAAGGACTACCGGGAAATCGAGCTTCCCCGGCTGCCCGGCGAAGAGAAGGAACCCGAATAACCTAGCTACACTTTGTCTGACGCATCTTTCCCCTCTCTGATCCTCGCTTCGAGTTCGCCACGCCGCCGGGATCTCCTGACGGAACATGGCTACGCGTTCCGCGTGGTTCCTGCGGACGTGGAGGAGGTTTCGCCGGCACACATGACGCCGGCCGAAATCGTTCTGGAGAACGCCCAGCGAAAAGCCCGGGCGGTGGCGGCATTGCACCCCGACGAACTGGTGCTAGGCGTCGATACACTTGTCGCATTCGAGGGTGAAGTCTTCGGCAAGCCCGCCGATATGGATGCTGCCTTCGCCATGCTGAAGCGGCTGAATGGCCAGATGCACGAGGTGTACTCGGGCGTCTGCATCGCGCATCACGCAGATGAAGAGGTCTGCTTTGTGGACATCACCCGCGTGTATTTCAATCACCGGAGCGATGAGGAACTTCGCGCATACCTCAACCGTATCAGCCCTTTGGACAAGGCTGGCGCGTATGCAGCCCAGGATGACCGGGGAGAAATGATCGCGCGCTTCGAAGGCTCTTATTCGAACGTGGTGGGCCTGCCGATGGAAGCGCTCGCGGATGCACTGAGGGAGTTCGACGCATCCGAGCCGTAGGCGAGGGTGGCAGAGAGTGATCAGTGAGCCAGTAATCAGTAATCAGTGCGGATATCGTTTCTGATTCATTACTGATCTGCCGGTGCAGGGCTTCTCTGAAAGTAGATAGTTGAGAGCCACGCACCAGCGGATCAGAGCGGGTGAGCGTTGCGAAGCAGG
>CBINJX010001012.1:0-2245 GCA_966251085.1 uncultured Verrucomicrobiales bacterium | reverse complement strand
GGCGGATGTAAAAATGGCCAAAGTCGAGCTGAGTACTGAGTACTTTCTTCCCGCCGTCACGTGCCCTGCTCCGATGTGTGCGGTAATCCCTTCGTTTCCTTACTCTGCGCTACGGGGAGATGTGGCTAGTTGGCCGATCTGCAATTTCGCACTGTCCCGGCGTGAGGCTGGCTCGATGCATCCACTCGGGAGGGAACCTTCCTGGGCCTGGACTATGGCCAGCAGGGCCTGCAGTCGCCTGCGGGCATGGCGGGAGATCCATTGGTCGATAAACCCGGCAGCCATCCAGAGAAGTATGGCTATAGCCATGGTGACCGCAAAGGTTGTTGTGCCAATGCTCCAGCCTGGCACTACGAGACCGGCTGCTCCCGTCGACATAGCGAAGATGCCGCATATCAACGCGATCCAGCGCAGGGCGAGCGCAAGAATCCGGGCAGGCGAGAGCATAAGGGTAATGGGGGCTGAGTGGTGTACACGGAAGGACTGTCGGTGAAGACCCGCGGCAGTCGCACGCTAGGCATCCGTCTGTGATTGGTGATCTCAGATTCAGGAGCCGCTTGCAAGCGGTTGGGCGTATGGCTCGCGACTGCGGCCTAACCTTTCACTACGAGCACGATCGCGAGCATCAATAGCATCGCTCCACAGAGACGGCGTCCCATCACGCCGTTTCCATGGGTGCTCTCGGTATTCCGGAACCAGTGGCCGATCGTCCAGACCAGGACAACGCTCCAAACCGCGCGGGTGTTATAGAGGATGTTTACCACGGTAGCTCCTCCGTAAGAGATGATCGTGAATGCGATTCCGGAGGCCTGGAGAGAAAGCAGGACTGCGCCGGGAATCAACGCCCGCCACGTACTGGAGGGAAGCGCGCGCAGGGGACCCTGGAAAAATGGTACCAGTCCGACGGAAAGGATTGCCACCATGAGGAACATCGCCGGCGCGAAATGTCCAAATCCCCACGCAGCGGCCCACTTCTGCTGAAGTACATCCGTGGTGGCGAAAGCGAGCGCGGCTGGAAATGCATAGAGCAGGCTGGCCGTGGCGGCTTTGCTGCGGGCGGTTCCACGCCGTCCGCCGCCCAAGAGTGCCGTTGCCAGTGCTGTGAGCATTGCGGCGCTCCACCAGGAAGTCGGAATGCTTTCGCCCACGAGGAGAACGGTGAGAAGGGCGACGAAGACGACTTTGGTTCCAAGAACAGGTGTGGTGACTGAGACATCGCCTCGACTCAGGGCGAGAAAGGTGAACACCTGGCCGATAAAGAACGCCGCAGCTGCCAGAAGTGCATGCCACAGGTGAATCCATTCGAATGGTTGCCCGCCGAGCAGCCAGAAGGGGGCGAAGACGAGTGCCTGTACCCAATTCGTCACGAACGCAGTCCGCCAAGGGCCGGAGCCGCCTTCCGTCGCCCGCTTCAGGAACAGCGCGGCAATCGCGTAGATCGCTCCTGAGCCGAGCGGAATGAGGGTGGAAACAGGCAGCGCCATGGTGGCGATGACCGTGCGCATGCGCGCACCTGTCAGCAAGGCGAATGAGTTACAACCCTGAAAACCGCAGCTTCTTTGCTGTGTCTTCTTTGCTTTTTGGCTTGCTTAGGGCAAATTCGGCGCATGCGATTCCCCTCCCTACTCGTATTTGTTGCCTCAGCGGCTCTGTTTCTCGCCCCTGAGGTTCAAGCACAAAACGTTCAGCAACTCCTGAGCGAAGCTCAGAAAAACTATATGCGTGGCGATCTCGAGACTGCGAAGCGCCAGTTTCAGACGGTCAACCGCATCGACCCCAAGAATCCAACCGCCATCGGTTTCCTGCGCCGCATTGCTGCAGAAGCGAAGCAGAGCACCGGAGTGAGCCTCGAGAAACAGCTCGCGGGTGTCATCATCCCGAAAGTGGAGTTTCGCGATGCGACCCTCGGTAGTGCACTCGATTATCTCAAGCAGGCGCTCTCCAAAACGACCGATGGCAAGACTTCGGTAAACTTCATCGTTCAGCTTTCTGATGAACAGGTGAAGACACAGACCGTGACACTGAATGTAACCGGCCTCCCATTCACTGAAATCCTCCGCTACGTCGGCGGACTCGCGAACGTGGAGTTTGTTTACGACAAGTATGCGGTCGTCGTGAAACCGAAGGGCGGTACTGCATCGGCGAATACCGTTCAGTAAGACGTTGTTGACGTGATGTTCCCGGTCGCAGGGATGCTTCAGCGAAGTGTCCCTGCGGCCTTTTTATTTCCCTCGATCCCCATACA
>CBINJX010001011.1:0-2247 GCA_966251085.1 uncultured Verrucomicrobiales bacterium | reverse complement strand
GATGCCAGCGCGAAGATGCCGGACGGCTCAGCGTTCACCGGAGTCGAGGGGCTGCAGGAGGAACTCCTGAAGCAGGAAGGTCTCTTCTTCAACGGCCTTGCCACCCAGCTCTTCACCTATGCGCTCGGACGCGAGCTCGGCTTTGCCGATCGCCCGAAAGTCGCCGCCGCCGTCGCCACGATGAGGAGAAACAAATACACCCTCCGCTCACTCGTGCAGGCCATCGTCGCCTCCGAACCGTTCTCGATGAAGTGACGAAGTGCCAGGTGCCAAGTGAAAGTGCCAAGTAAAAGTGCCAAGTAAAAGTGCCAAGTGCGCGCCCCGGAGAGTGCACCCCACTGATTACTGATCACTGACTTACTGATTACTTTGCCTCCCACACCCGCATGAACCCGCTCTTCCACACGCCAATGTCGCGCCGCACCGTTCTCCGCGGACTCGGGGCCACGATTGCGCTGCCGCTGCTCGAGGCGATGCTGCCGCGGACCGCATCCGCCGCTTCCAGCCTCAAGGCGCTGCCGAAGACCGGCTTCAAGGCGACGCCACGCGTGATCTACTGCTATGTGCCAAATGGCGTGAATATCTTCCAGTGGACACCAAAGGACGCGGGCGCTGGATACACGCTCTCGCCCACACTGGAAGTGCTGAAGGAGCACCGCTCAAACTTCACCGTGCTCAGCGGGCTCAGTCATTTCAGCACCGATGGCGGTCACAGCGGCGCCGATACCTGGCTCACGGGTGCGGATTTGAAAGCGGTCGCCGGGAAGGATTATTCAAACACGATTTCCGCCGATCAAGTGATCGCTGAGAAGATCGGGAAGCAGACCCGGTTCCCATCCCTCGAACTCTCGGATGAATCTGGCACCGGTGCAGCGCTGAACACGCACACGCTCGCCTTTGACCGCAATGGCACGCCGCTCCCGGCGGAGAACAGCCCGCAGCGGCTCTTTGAGCGGCTCTTCGTCCCTGACGATGCGGCCTCGCGCGAAGCCACGTTGGAACGTTATGCGGAAAAGCGGAGCATCCTGGATGGTGTGCTCGATGAGGCGAAGGCTCTGCATAACAAGCTCGGCCGCGCCGACCAGCGGAAGCTCGATGACTATCTCGCCTCCGTGCGGGAGACGGAGAAACGGGTCGAGCGACAGATGGAATGGGTGGACGTGCCGAAGCCGAAGATCGATTCCTCCGGCCTGCTGTTGAACAGTCAGCCGACCACCGGCCGCGATCGTCCGGGCTGGGTGGATGTGATGCTCGATCTCAGCTACCTCGCTTTCGCCACCGATATGACGCGCGTGATTACCTTCGAATGGTCGCGTGAATCCGCCGGCTTCGGAGGGAATGGAGAAGGCCATCACGAACTCTCGCATCACGGTGGCGATGCCGGAATGCTTGCGAAGCTCGCCGCGATCGATCGTTTCCACCTCGGCTGTCTGAATCGTTTTCTCACCCTCTTGAAGTTCACCGAAGAGGAAGGCCGCAACATGCTAGACCACACCATGATCGTGTACGGCTCCGGGATGAACAACGGCGAGCGCGGTGGCCATTCCCAGAAGAACCTTCCACTGCTCATGGCGGGCGGTTCCGCATGGGGATTCAAACACGGGCAACACCTCGCGTTCGATCCGAACAAAAACCCGCCGCTCTGCAATCTGCTACTGACGACGATTCAGAAGATGGGTGTGGAGACGGATAAGTTCCAGGAGGCGAGTGGGACGCTGACGGGGCTGGTGTAGGGCTCCGATCCTACTCGTAATCGTACTCTCCGTGCAGGGGATTTCGATTACGAGTAAGATTAAGATTACGAGTAGGAATCGCTCCGCATCGGGTGCCCTCAACCTGTGTTGAGGCGGCTCTATCCCGAGCCCAAGCGAGGGAGGTGCCGCCTCTGATCTTCGGCGTGAGCGAAGGAGGAGGGGGGGACTTCGCTGCGATTTCCTGCACTTGATGCCTCGCAAGACTCTTCATCGAGATCCTTCTCTCCAATTATTACCGGTGTCCAAAACCTGCCATTTGCACTTCAGGTGCAAACGTTTGGCCTCAGACACCGAAGCATTGGCCATTTGCTTCGAAGCACCGGCATTTTCTTGCGGAGCATCGCGGAAATCCTGCAAACGATGGCAGAACTTCCGCAAACGTTTGCCCTTTTTCCGCAAACGATTGCCGGAAAAGACCAATCGTTTGCACCCATTCCGCAATCAATTGCACCCGGAGGGGAATCGTTTGGCCCCGATGGCCAAAGCTTTGGCC
>CBINJX010001010.1:0-2248 GCA_966251085.1 uncultured Verrucomicrobiales bacterium | reverse complement strand
AGGAGGGACACCATGCGGAGGAGGTCGAGTTCCATGGCGCTGCACGCTACTTGAATCGGCGTTCCCGAGACAAGGTCAGGCTAAGAATTGCATTTCGGTAGGAATTACGATTGACCGTTCTTTTGTCCCATTTACGTTTCACGGCATTAAATTTCCCATGGTAGCTGTAACGCAAGACACTGAACTCCGTGCCGACGCCGAGCGCTTGGCGGAGATTATCACCTCACTTCAGCGATGCTTGATCCTGAACATCTCCAAGGAACTCGCGCGTGGAAATGTTTCCTTCCCGCAATACTGCCTGCTCGGTTTCCTTTCGCAGCAGCCGTATCTTACGATGACGGAGATTGCTCAGAAAATGGGGCACACCACGGCAGCGGCAACGGGGTTGGTGGATCGACTCGAGAAGCTCGGACATGTCCGGCGCGTGCATGCGCAGGATGACCGGCGGAAGATCCTCGTGGAGATAACCGAGTCCGGTACCGCCCTGGTAGGTGAGGTTCGGGACGACATGGTTGGCAACATCCTCAAGATTATGGAGTTGCTCGATTCTTCCGAGCAGAAGGCTTGGCTTCAGATTTACGAGAAGATCTCATCTTTCTGCCAGAGTAAATGAACTCCAGGCTCATCAGGGGCGCGGCAACTGTTGCTTTTCTCTCCTCCCTTTTCCCCGCCCTGGCAGGAGAGCGTGTTGCAAAGACTGCAACGAAGAGAACAAAGGTAGAAAAGGTAACCACGACAGCGCCTGCCCGCGTGCAGTTTGCTACGCGTGGATACAAACCGATTCGAACTGTGGAAGGTCGCTTGACTGTGGAGAGGGCAGTCGAGATCGCGCTATTGCAAAACCCGGACATCCTGAGAGCCATTCAAGAGATCGAACGGACGCGAGGATTGATCATCGAGGTGCGGGCGCAGGCGCTGCCGCAGATCACACTCGTCGGATCCTATAATCAGCAAGATCGGAGGCTCCTGCAAACGGGGGGTGGAGGTGGTGGATCAGGGAACCTCAATTTCAGTCAGGTGGGTTCAGCAGGCGCTGGCGGGGCAACTCCAGCGCGTCAGCAGGTGCAGGCTGAAGCACCCCAGGGAGGGTCACAGGGTGGGGAGGCGACAGCTGTAAATCTCGAGGAACTCTTTTCCGCACTGGGGGAGTCCAACAATAGCGGTGGTGGACAGATCCAGAACAAATCATGGCGTGTAGCCATCGAGGCGCGGCAAGTGATCTACGCGGGTGGCCAAATCCGTGCGGCTCTGAACATTGCCCGACTCACGGAGGATAGCGCGTATTTTCAGCTTCGGGATGTAGTTGACCGGGTTATTTCGCAGGTGCGGCAGGAGTTTTACACGATTCTGCTGAATCGTGCCCTCATCACCGTCGCGGAAGAGGCGGTGAGGCTTGCGGAGGAGCAGCTCGAAGATCAGAGAAACCGCTTCGAAGCGGGCACAGTTCCTCGGTTCAATGTGCTGCGGGCAGAAGTAGAACTCGCGAATCTACGCCCGAACCTGATTCGGGCGCGCAATGATTACCTGATTGCTCGCTTCCAACTTGCGCGGACCCTGGGCTTGGATCCGGGACCGGATGGCCGCCCCGAATTTACAGCGGTTGGCGATCTGACGGTATCTCGCCGCCCGCTTCAACTTGATGATGCGCTCGCTCTGGCCCGTGCCCGGCGTGCCTTCCTGAAGGTGCAACGGCAAACGATCCTCATTGAGGCTGAGCAGATCAAGGTAGCCATGGCCGGATACAAGCCGCGCCTGGATGCAAGTGCAGGCTACGAGGTTCGTAATCAGCGTACATCAACAGATCTCGGGGATACGGTGAACGGTTGGTTCTTCGGCATCACCGGCAGCTGGGATATCTTCGACGGTTTTGAAACCTTCGGCCAGGTGAAGCAGGCCCGGGCACGGCTCGAGGCTGCCAAAATCAACTACGATGACTCGGTTCGAGAGGTGGAACTCGAGGTCCAGACTGCTTATGCAAACCTGCGTCAGGCGCTGGAAACGATCGAGAGTCAGCAACTCAATGTTGAGCAGGCGCGTGAGGCGTTGCGTCTCGCCCAGGAACGGTTGACCGCTGGCGCGGGCACACAGCTCGAAGTGCTTGATGCACGTGTTGCCCTCACGCGTGCACAGACAACCGAGCTTCAGGCTCGTGCGGATTACAACCGGGCACTCGCAGAGTTTGACCGGGCCACCGGCATAGACACCATCTATGACGACAAGTGGCAGGATCCGCTTGCAAAGGTGGAAC
>CBINJX010001009.1:0-2251 GCA_966251085.1 uncultured Verrucomicrobiales bacterium | reverse complement strand
CCCTCGATCAAGCTCCACCGCTCCATGCCTCCAGCCCGGAGCTTCACCGTCAAAGCGCAGGGCTCCCCGAAATGATGAATCGCAAGGTTCGGCTCAGCTCCGTCGGGAAGGGAAATCCGGGCTCTGGAGTTCCGTCCCTTCGTCGGCAGGAAAAACTCCCAATATTTTTTTGGCGCAACGTCACGGTTTGTCGTCGGGCCCTGATAAAAAAGGAACCGTTCACACCCGCTAACATCCTTTTCTTAAAACCCAGCCATGAAAACCCAACTCTACACCGACCGGATCGACATCGCGCCTTCCGCAGATGCATTTGCCGCCATCGATCAGGCGCTGGATACGATTGAAGCCAATGCCGATTTCCTGCACTCGCTCACTTCCGAAAGGCGGATGGTGCTGCGCGGGCTCAGCCATTGCAATGAGAGCTTTGCAAACGAGGCCCTCGAGATCGGGATGCAGAATGAGGAGCTGATGCCCCGCGGACTCGATCTCGCCCAGATCGAGCGCGACAAGATTGCCCGGGAGCAACTCAAGGAAAGGCTACAGCGTCTGCGCCGGATTACGGGCAAGTTCGACGACACCGTCCTGCTGCTCGGCTCGGACTTCTACAATGGCGCACTCGCCATCTACGCCGCCCTCAAGCGCTTCGGGCAGGGAGCTGGGCTCCGGGAGGCTCTGCAGGCGCTCGGAAAGAAGTTCCGGCGGAAGAAGGGGGCAGAGGTGGAACTCCCTGCGCTCTGAAATGAACGTTGCCCGATTTGCAGGCTGAATCGCCGAGTCGGGCATGCCTCTGTATGTGCATCGAAGTACGTTGCGCGGGATACTGCATCCGCTTAACTTTTAAAGATCATGGACCTTGCGACACTCGAAAGAGAAGCACTCATCCTGACAGTTGCAGAACGTGCGCTGCTGGCTGACAAGCTACTCCAGAGCTTGGATCTGGAGGATGCAACGCGCATGGAGCGATGGGGCAGGGAAGCCGATCTTCGCCTCGAAGCTTTTGAGCGAGGTCAGATGAGTTCAGTGGAGGGTACGGAGGTGATTGCAGCCCTCAGGGCGCGCTTGGGATGAGATATCGCCTGCTTGCTGTCGCAGAAACTGAACTAATTCAGGCGATCACATGGTCCAAATCGCAGTCGTCGGGATTGGGGTATGAGTTTCCAAGGCGGTGGGCAAAATTTCGTTTCTATTCTCAGCAGGAGATTCAGGGCTCTTGATTAGCTCTGCGAAGCAAGGCAAGGTTTCGCCTTTTCAGAGCACCTTCGGTGCTAGGCGGTGAACGGAATTCTGGCTACCTACTTAGATGAATTCAAAGCTGTCATGCGGCGGATACACTAGTTCCCCGAGGCTTGGACCCGAGTTGGTGTGCGTCACCGGCGTTGTCGTCTCCGCCGTTTTCCCTTTGCGGTGCTTTACTCGATAAACGGTGAGGAAATCCGTGTAGCAGGTGTAATCGACCTCAGGAGAGATCCTGAACGAGCCGAAGAGCGAAAACGCCAGGCCTGATTGTGACATCATACAGATATTTGTGACGACGCTCGAAAGTAGCAACTGTTCCGGATGGTTGCGGGAAAAAGGCATTATTGAGGCACCCTACAGAGGCCATGAGGACTCGCCTCGTTGCTACGACCAACTCCGACTCCCCAGTGAACCGTTACGCATTTCCGCAGCGGTGCGGAATTTGATCGGAACGTGTCGCGTATTCGAGACGGCTCTCCTTCAGTTCACGGACTGGCCCTTGTATCAGCCGGATGAAATGGCGATTGTCACCGCTCTGCGTTCGGCGCACGGCGAGAGTCGTCCGCTCATTGAGACTCCGGGGCACCTCTTCCCTTTCTCAGAACGTGATCTCCTTATTGGGATGTTCTCCCTGGCGATCTGCTACCAGTGGACCGCGTACCTCTATTTAGAAGATGCGACGCTTCTATGCTGGGAGGGCGAACTGCTCGACATCTGGTCAGGCGATCCACAGCGTATTGTCGAGGCCCGGGAGATCTTGTCGCGGTGAAACTGGTCTTTCCCCAGCACCATCGTTTCTCGATGCCTTCGCCATCTTGCACTTTGTCACTGGATCAGCTTGTGATATCTGGTTTGGATTCATCAGTATGAATGCAATCTACGGCATTCTCGGCGGTTATGCGGTTCTCGTATTCGCAGCGGCGGTTGTGCTCGTGCTCGTTCTGTTCGTCAGGTTCGTGACTCGCCGTGCCGACCTATTGGAGGCAATCGGTCACAAACGGCACGATGAGCTATA
>CBINJX010001008.1:0-2256 GCA_966251085.1 uncultured Verrucomicrobiales bacterium | reverse complement strand
GCACGTTCCTCAAAATCCACACTCTCGAATCTCTCCCGGAAGAGCAGAGGAAATCGCCTCGCGCATGGGCGGAAGGACATGCCAAAAAACTGGAAAGCGCGCTGAAAGACTTCCATGTGCGCCCGGATAGCTGGAAGGAGCTGACTATCAATGGCAGTCCCGCGGTCGAGTATCTCGCAGACTACAAAGAGGGAGATAAGCCAAGGGTACTTTCGAATGTTTACACACTTACCGCCAATAGTGCCCTGCAGTTTGCGCTCATGGTGGAGCCGGCACATTTCGATGCGATGAAACGCGCGTTTGACGAGATCGTATCGAGCTACAAATCGACCAAGTGAACCGGAAACGGCGTCTTCACTGGTTAAGGGGCGGAGGCCAGAGCCGCGAGATGCGCGCCTGGCCTCTGCTCGCACTTCTGCTCCTCGTCATCTCTGCGGGGATTGGCTGCGTGCTCTGGTTCATGAGAGAAGCGGTGGAGAACGAGCATGCGGCTGTCCGGCAACGCTTCGCGGATGCTTATCGCGGGCATCTGCAACTGCTCCAGCCAACGGTGGAAGCGCAGTTCCTCAGCCTCGCAACATCGCTGGACTCCATACCGGCCACTCCCGAAAGCTTCGCACAACAGGTGAAACGAGGCGAGATCGAGAGCCTTATCCTACTGGCACCTGACGGAAACCCAATCTACCCAACTCAGACCAGAACGCACTCCATCAGCAACGATGCGAGCGTTGAGTCTGGACCACAGGCGGAGGCCGAAGCGGTGCAGGCCCAGGTGCGCGAATTGATCCATGCCGGTGATCTCGCAGCCGCTGCACACCTGGTATCAGAACGTTTCTCGGATGCTGACCTCGGTAGAATCCTTGACGCCAACGGACGGGTGATTGCCGCGAATGCGGAGCTGATGGTGTTGGAAGCCATCGCTGCGAGAAGACTTCCTGCCGACACCCTTCTTGCCAACCGATTGAAGGAGCGCTTAGCCGACTACCGTTCAAACTTATCCTCCCCGCAGCGCCGGTTTCTGATGCGAGAGTTTCAACGGCTTTACCCTGCACTCACTGCCGCATTCCCAACCTGGCCGGCGGAGAACCTGGCAGTACGCTATATGGAATCCGCGGCACCGCTACCGTCGCCGCTGATCCTTGAGCGAACACCGCTTCCCAACGTGTGGCACGTTCTCTCGCCAAAGCGGTGTGCAGTGGCGTTTCTTTCCACTGCACAGGTCCATGGTTTTCTCAGACAAGCTGTCGCACAGCACCCGGCCCCGGAAGGAGTGAACTTCCGTCTGCTCGCGCCCTTTGAGGACGAGCCAGCCATCTCCCCTGCCCTGGTAACCGTTCCAGTGGGAAGACATCTTCCCGGGTGGAAACTGGCTCTTTTTCTGGATGATCAGGGCCTATTCGAAACGACGGCCAATCGCAGGGTAACCCGCTATCTCTGGACCGCGACTCTTGTCATTGTGACGATGAGCATTCTCGCCATGGTGATTGCGAGGTCTTTTGCAAAACAGCTACAGCTTACCCGACTGAGGAACGATCTCGTCGCCACGATCTCCCATGAGCTGAAGACACCGCTCACCTCCATGCGCGTTCTCGTCGACACACTGCTCGAAACGGAGAAATTCCACGAACCGACGGTCCGGGAGTACCTGCAGCTCCTTTCACAGGAGAACACTCGGCTCAGCCGGCTCATCGACAATGTGCTGACGTTTTCCCGTTTAGAGAGAAACAAGCTGACGTTCACATTCGTCGAAACCCCTCCGGAAGCCGTGGTTTCCGATACCGTCGCTGCCTTGGGCGATCGCTTTCGGTCTCACGGCTGTGACTTTCAGCTAATCACCGAGCCCGGGCTGCCACTCATCCGTGCCGATCGCGATGCTCTGGCGACAGCACTCCTCAATCTGCTCGATAATGCATGGAAGTACTCCGGTGACCAAAAGGAGATCATTCTCCGCACTAAAGCCCACAACGGCTCAGTTCTCTTCACTGTCGCGGATAATGGAATCGGTCTTGCAAAGCGGGAGACGAGGAAAGTTTTCCAGCGCTTCTACCAAGTGGATCACGATCTTTCCCGGAGCACGGGCGGGTGCGGACTGGGACTGAGCATCGTCGACCAGATCGTGACCGCACACGGCGGTGAGGTGCATGTCACGAGCGAGCCGCGAAAAGGCAGCGCATTCACCCTCGAAATCCCAGCGGTGAGCAACTCCTCTGAAACTACATGGTGAGAGTTATGCGGCTTTCTTGTCTTCGTCTTGGA
>CBINJX010001007.1:0-2267 GCA_966251085.1 uncultured Verrucomicrobiales bacterium | reverse complement strand
CTCGCCTTCGTCGCCCATCACCCCCGGTGAACCGTCGGGGAGCGCGCCCCTCGCGACGGCCGGCGGCCCCACGCCGGTCCCCGGCGGATCCGCCAGTGAGCCGCCCGTGGATGCGCCGCTCGCCGATGTCCCGATCGTTCCCGTGGCTCTCGACGGCCTTGAGTCCGTTCCAGACCGATAGATGCCGCTCGGCGCCGCCGACCAGCACCTTGCGTACTTTTACGAGTTCTTCATCACTCACCATCCGCTCTACCTCAGCGACCCGGTCTTCCTTTGTAATGACGAGCACCTCGTCGATGTCATCGCACTCGGAAAATGCCTGGAGCGAATACCAGAGCACAGGCTTGCCCATGAGTGGGGCAAAGATCTTGTCAAAGCCCATGCGACGGGAACTGCCGGCAGCGACGATGATGGCGGAAACCATACCAATTTTCGATTTTGGATTCTTGATTTCCGATTGGTAGTCGGAGCGCAATTGATCCGGGGAGTAAAAATCTCGAATTGATGAACTTTATTAGCTGAGCGCGGCACTGATCGCGGAACTCAAGGCGCGGCCGTCAGCCCGCCCGGCGGCACGTTCATTCGCCAGCTTCATCACCGCACCCATCTGCGCTTTCGATGTAGCGCCGACTTCGGCAATACACTCGGCCACCAGTTTTTGAATCTCCTCCTGGGAGAGTGGTTGGGGTAGATAAGTCTGGAGAATTGCGGCCTCCGCGCGCTCTTTGTCTGCCAACTCCTGCCGTCCTCCCTTTTCAAATCCCTCGATTGCATCCTGGCGCTTTTTCATCTCTTTGCGCACAACGGCCATGGCTGCCGCCTCATCGAGACGAGCATCAGCCCCGCCCTGCTCAATTGCAGCATTCTTGAGGGATGACTTGAGCATTCGCAAAACGCCGAGCCGCTCCGCTTCCCTGGCCTTCATGGCTTCTTTGATGTCGTTGTCGATGCGAGCTTGGAAATCCATAAGGCGCGGCAGACTAGCCCACTACGACGTACGCGCAAATGGGAACTGCTGTTGTACGGGTTTTACCGTATCTCCACAGCAAGCAAAAACGCCGGTCCGGGAACTCCCGGACCGGCGATTGGATTGTTATGTCACATGTGCGACCGCGACAGCCGCCCCAAATGTGACGTCACGTTAGAGGCCACCCTGCTGGCTGGCACTCTTCGGAGGCATGGTCGCGCTCTGTCCGCTCGAACCAGAGGATATACCTGTCGAGGAACTCGATGACGGTGTCCCCTCGGGCTTGGACTTCAGCCCTTCGTCCTCAGCAGCTGCCTTTGCCTCTTCTTTTACCCGCTGCCCTACCATGCTGGCCTTTTCCGAGAGCGTACCACTGCCGGTGAATCCCTGCTTGGATGCCTCTTCAACGGTCGCCTCAACAACACGCTTGGCAACGGTTTTGCCGCGCTCCAGCAGATCCCGGCCTTTGTCGATCACCGAGTGCTCGAGGGTTTCCATTCCCCTCTCCTTTGCAGTGTGGAGCAACTCCTCGGAACGTTCGCCAAGCAGCTCGTCCTCGCGGCGAGTGTGCGGGATCAGGAGTCCTACCATGGCACCCAAGGCCGCAAAGCCAAGGCCGAGGGCCAGCGGATGCTCATCCATCGCTTCCTCGAAACGCTCGGCACCCGTCTGGTAGCCAGACTTCAGCTGATGCCCAACATGACGCCCACCGGAACGGCCTCGATAATATGTACTGCGAGCGCCTCCACGGACACGATCCGCAGCACGGTGCATGGCATGGCTGGCAGCGCTGCCCATCTCACTCAGCTTTTCCTTTGCCGACTCAGCCGCTCCGGACACCGCCTCCTTGCCGTGCTCTAGCTTCTCCTTGGCCTTATCAGTAATACCCGGCCCTGTATCGATATCCTCATACTCCACTTCTTCGTACTCGTACGCGGTTGCCGGCGCCGCAACAGTCGCACCAAGCGGACCGGAGGGTTCTGCAGGGTTCACGCGATAGCGGCGACCGCTGAGCTCTACGTACTCCCGCTCATCCTCTTCCGGCTCGAAGAGCATCCACGCGATACCTGCGCCGATGAGGAGCGATGGAATCGGGTTTTCTTTGATCTGATGCGCCAGCCCACGAACCGCCTTCTTGGCCTGAGTCTTGGCCATGGTCTTGGCGTAGCTCCCCTTGCTCTCGTGGGGTTCTTCAGCGGCGTGGATATGGATCTCAGCTGTCTCCTCATGCCTGCGAGAGCGCGCAGCACGTGCATCCCACACGTCCAGGAGAATGTTCACGATGGAACGAGCGCTCAGT
>CBINJX010001006.1:0-2271 GCA_966251085.1 uncultured Verrucomicrobiales bacterium | reverse complement strand
CCTGGTAAACCTTGGAATGATCGGCGTCTGCCTGAAGTTCTGCACGGACATAGCCGCTCCCCTCCGAGGCGCGTGAGGTCACTTCTTTCACGCCTTCGAGCCCACGGACCGCTTCCTCCACGGCGAGCACTACGCCCTGTTCCACCTCTTCCGGACTGGCCCCAGGCAGAGCGACGTTTACCGTCACGGTGTCATCGACAAACTCCGGAAACACCTCCTGCTTGATCCGGGTGGACATGAAAAGTCCGCCCGCGATCAGGAAGATCATGAGGAGGTTGGGAGTAACCTTGTTCTCCACCATCCACGCCACCACTCCCGCCAAACGATTCGGCTCGGGATTACTGCTCATTCGGGGTTCTGTTTCAGGCCTGTCTGCAATACGGCGCCGGGAGCGGCGCGTGGCGCCTCGATACGCAACGGCATGCCCTTCACGGCCGCCGCGAGATCGGTGGTGACAATCTGTTCACCCGCCTGCAGGCCTCCGGTGATCAACACCTCATCACGTCCTCGGAAAGCCACTTCCACTGGCCGGATATCGAGTTTATCAGCGGGCGTCTTGACCCAGACCCGGTCATTTTCACGCAGAAGACCGCGATCCACTACGGCGACAGAGTTCAGCGTGACACCTTCGATTTCAGTGCGGACGTAGGAGCCGATGAGGAGGACCGGCTTGCCCTCGTTTTCCTCTTTCAGAGAAAGCGGATCATCTACCGCGATGAGCAGTCGTGCCATCCGTCCCTGCTGTTCGAGATCGGCGGTCATGCGAAAAACCTGTCCGGTGCGAAAGGCTCCCGCACCCCATGCTGCCTCGTTGTAAATACGGACCAGCGATCCCTCGCCAGCGTCGCGGCTCGGGATCTTGATCCAGCGCAGTTGGTTTACTGGCACGGTGGCTTCCACCCAGTAGGTATCCGTACCGATCAGTGTAGCGAGCGCGGTGTTTTCACCTACCCGGGCGCCGATGTTTACGTCGCGTGCCTGCACCACCGCGTTAAATGGCGCGGCAATTGTCGTCCGCTGAAGGTCGAGCCTGGCTTTGTCGAGCTGTGAACGAGCTGCATCGAGCGCGGCGCGGGCGGTTTCCAGTTGCGGTTTCCGGAGCACGAGATCGCGGTCTTTTTCGTTCACCAGCTCTCCCAGCAGCTCGAAATCCTTCTTGGCAACGGTCTGGCTGCCTTCTTCCACCCGCAGGTCGGCTTCAGCCTGCGCCACGGCCCGTGTAATTTGCCGGACCACCAGCTCGTAGTCGGTAGGATCCACACGGAGCATCGTTTCACCCACGTTAAAGATGCCGCCCGGTACAAATTCATCGCTGATCTCCACCACTTCCCCATTTACGCGCGGCTGCAGGACGATCCTCTGGGCGGCCTGCACGAGGCCCATTGCATTGATTAGCGCCGAGTGGTCTTTAAAAACAACAGGAGTGACCTCCACCAGCGTCGCTGCCCGTGCGGGCGGCTTCGATTTCGCCTTTGGCGAGGTTTTCATGAGCCACAAGGCAAGGAGTGCGCCGCATGTGAGCACAACGAGCGGCAGGAGAATGCCAAGAAGCTGGCGTTTCCGGCTGAGGGGGGGAGGAACCAGATCCATCAGAGCGTTTCGATCGTGCATCGGCGGGTCAATTACGGGTCAGCAACGGTGCAAGGGGAGGCGTCTTCATATCCCACCCTCCGCCAAGTGCGCGGCACAGCTCGATTCGATACTCGATCAACTCGCGACGGGCGGTGAGATAGTTGCGCTCGAGGGATTGTAGCGTGGAAATCGCATTCAGCACGCGGATATAGTCGGCCTGTCCCTGGATGTATGTGGCGCGGGTGCGCTCCAGTGCCTGTCGGGCGTAGGTGATCTGTTGGGCAAGGCTGGCGATAAACTGGCGCTGCTTGCGTTCGCGCACCAGGGCGTCCTCGACTTCCCCCAGCGCTACGAGAATGGTCTGGCCGTAGCCGTGAATGCGCTCCGAAAGCACGGCACGTACACGGGCTACTTCAGCCGCGCGGGCTCCGCCATCGAGCAGGGGGGCAACGAGATTAGAACCGATGGTGGCGAGCCAGTTGTTAAAGAGATCGCGGACCTGGGGTCCTGAAGTATTCAGATCTGCGGAGAGACTCAACCGCGGAAGCCGATCCGCCTTTGCCGCCCAGAGCCGCCGGTCTGCAGCGAGAATGTTGTAGTAAGCCCTCCGGGTGTCCGGCCGGCGTTCGATCAACCCAATGGGAAGCCCGGTTGCGGGGAGGGGAGGGAGATCGATCAGGCCGGTTCGCTTGGCGGCGA
>CBINJX010001005.1:0-2273 GCA_966251085.1 uncultured Verrucomicrobiales bacterium | reverse complement strand
CGTGGGACTGTTTACCGGCGAGGTGCTACGGTTTGTTCACGGCAGACCACGCGTGGTCGCTGGAACTCTGTCGCTAATCCCCGCTTCTGTCCTGAAGCGCGACGTCGGCCTGCAGCCCCTCGCGGGCCTTGGCTGGATTGACGAGGGGACGCTGGACACGAAGCCGCAACCGTTCTTTGTTTTGCCTTGCCGGCCGGAGCAGAATGGCGGTACCCCTCCTGCTGTGAATCGGTTGGTGAAAACGGCGTAGCACTCACGCCATGTCCGATTTCTTCGAATGCACTCGTCAGAGATTTGCCCTTGCCCGCTCCTTTTATGAACACACAGCACCGGGTCACTCAAAATCTCGTCGGAATCATCAGGCGAGCTTTCCTTTCTATAGCCGTCCTCGGTTACACCGCTGTCGCCCTTGCCGAAGGTGGGCCGAATACCAGCATCAGCGGAGCGTACGTTTTGTGGCCGGACGGGATGGCGGTCTCCGATTCTATCCCTGCGAGTACGGGGCAGGGAACTGAGGGGACACCTCAATGGTTTCGCTTCGGAGCCGGAGCGAGGCGATCATACAGCATCGAAATCTTCCAACTTCGGGAGAACGGAATCAATTCGCCGGCTCAAGCGACGCTCGGAGCAGCTTTTAGCGACACGAACGCCGCGACAGCAGTTCCATTTTCGGATCATAGTTTTGCCGATCCCAGCGGTGGCGACTTCAACCCGCTCGCCCTTCGTCGTTTTTCCATCAAGGATCTCGAATCAAATGGGCGGGTTTTTCTCAAGATCGTGTCCGCACTGAATTATGAGACGAGTGCGACTCAATCATTCAAGATCCGAGTCTTCGATACCACGCTGGTCGGAGTCAAAGCGCTGACCGTCCGCACTGACACTTTTGTAGTCCTTCACAACTCCAGCAATCAGCCTGCGCAGATATCCATACACTTCTACGACCAGGAGGGGACTTTAGTGGGGACTACGCCCTTGTCGCTCAATGCCCGTGGGTCCACGGAATATCGCTTTGCAGCGAAGGACGCGATCTATGGGGGCAAACAGGGCTCGATCGAGGTGACCCACGATTTGTCGCCCGGTTCGCTGACCGGCCATATCTATATCAGTAAAGTGGTCACCAAAACGTCCGGCGCCGCAGACGGCAAAGCGGCCGGAAAACCGGCGATTCAGCAGTTCCCCCTCCAAGAATCGCGCTCCTGGGGGCGCGGAGCATTCTAGCTGAGGTCCCATCCTAGTGCTAGGAGCCGTCACAACCCTCGGCTTCCGTCTGGCCCTGAGCGCACGCAGGTTGCCCAGAGGAGGTGCTGGCACCTCGTGTAACAGCCCCGCCATCCGGACCAGTGTTGATCTTCCATTCCGCGGCTCTCAACCCTCAACCTCTCCTCAAAACAGCTCGAGGTTCATTTGTCGGATGAGAACAAAGGAAGAAAGAGGAGGTTTTTTTCTCCTTAAAGAATGAGGCGCCAGAGGTGGGCGTGTCAGGAATTATCCCGGTGATATACAACGAGAGAACGCCCCGTGCTCCAGCTTTCCTCTTGTGGATGGCTTCTGCCTTGCGTCAGAGGTACCGGGGCTGTAGCTGTGCACTTTAGAATGGTTTCTGCGATGAAGTGCTACGAGAGAAGAAGGCGGCAATCATCGCTGGCAGCATTACCTGGGGCGGGTGCCCACTCCCGGCTACGATCTTCTTCGGCTCACCCCAAACACCGGCAGTGCTATACAACGTCCTGTCGTTTATTAACAAGTTCGGCTCCGAAATGATTCGTCAAAGCCAACTTTGCAGCATCTTGGTAGCGCTTAGCGTAGTAGCGCTTATTTCATGCAATCCACAATCTGCGGTTGAAAGCAAGAGGGAGAAACAGTCTGAGCAGATTGCCAGTATTGAACAGATCGCGAAACTCCAAGGCAAGGTCAGGTTCACTTTGGAGGACGGGGAGGCGCTGAACCGAGAGCACCCGGATACTTTTTGGATTCCCCAAAAGGAACGCCGGGAGAAGCTCGTTAAGGATGACCTTGTGAAGCTGGTTTTCAATCTGACCGATGGCAGGAAAATCCAGGCAGAACGCATGTGGGTCATTGTGAAAGCGGGAGATCGATCAGGATACAGCGGCGTTCTCGACAACGATCCTTATTGCACCGATCAGATTAAGGCAGGCCTCGAGGTGTCGTTTATGCCACGACATGTGATCGACATCTTCGAGGATGAGTCCGCTGAAAACGACAAAGCCGAACCAAGCGCTGCAGCGAATCCCGCAGAGCGGGCTCGCTGAGCT
>CBINJX010001004.1:0-2286 GCA_966251085.1 uncultured Verrucomicrobiales bacterium | reverse complement strand
AGAATTCCTATCGTCCCGGTTCCATGGCCTGGGTTCTTCATGAAGCCCTCCGTGCCCGGGTCTACCGCGCTCAACGGATTGTCGGTCTCCACGAAGTTGCGCGCCAAGTCCGTGCGAAGGAACTGCGGCAGAGCCTGATGGGTTGGCGAGTAGCCGGTATCGAGATGCGCGATGCGCACCTTCACGGAGCTAGCCATGCCGACAGAGTCTCGGGCGGCCTTTAGCTGCGTGTAGGTCCCGTTGAGATGCCATGCAAAGCCAGTGCCATTCGACCATGTCGCATCGGGTGGGTCCTGGCTGCACACGGCTGCGGCTGCCGCTGCAGCTGCAGCCACCATTCCAGGTTCAGTTCGCGTAAAGGGAAACGAGGAAACAAAATCGGGCTCGATCATTGTAATCGGCACGCCCGCGACGTCCTTCTTCGCCTCAAACAGCTCGTGCGCGAGATCCCAACCATTTTGGAAGGTTCCGACGGCCGTCTTCAACGGCGCCACTACCCAATCACTGCCGCCTCCCCCTGCCGCGCCGAGTCCCGAAAACGCGAACAGCGGAAACTCCGGTGTCGCTACAGCCCCCAAGCTAACCGGTGCCGGGGCGACGGTCTTGATCAAGAAACGTCCAGTGAAATTCATCAGCAGGCGTTATCACAATCGATCGACCTTCTACAAGAGTGCTATTAGAGCGCATTAGAAATAGGTCGGATGTGTTACAACGAACGACATACTAGTGTCCTGTCCGCCAAGTTGATTTGAAATTGACCACTTGTTGGACGATGGTTCTCGGTAAGAAAAGGACGACCTGTAGGAGAGTTAGTCTTAAGTGAGGAAGAGAAGGATGTGCTGGAGCAGACGGTGCACGATGTGCAGAGGGCGCGAGTCATTTTTCTTTGTGCTGAAGGGCATTCGAATCTGAAAGTAGCGCGCAAGACGGGCATCTCGAATCTGAGTGTGGGCAAATGGCGGCAACGCTTTCTGGAGCGCCAGTTGGCTGGACTTTTAGATCTTCCCCGCAGTGCTCCACCACGGACGATCTCGGATGAAAAGGTTGCGGAGATCGTCCGCGTTACCTTGGAGCAAAAGCCTGCCAATGCGACTCATCGGAGTACGCGCGGAATGGCCAAACGGATGGGACTTTCACACGATTCCATTTCCCGCATATGGCAAGCCTTCAGCCTGCAGCCCAATCGCCACGAGCACTTCCAACTCTCCACGGGCCCGGAGTTCGTGGACAAAGTGCGGAAGGTGGTGGGGCTGTACATGAGTCCGCCAGAAAATGCGGTTGTGCTGGCCATGGACGAGAAGAGCCAGTGCCAAGCCTTGGAGCGTACGCAGCCAGTCCTGCCGTTACGTCCTGGCACTCCTGAGCGCTCCGCCTGCGAGTACTTCCGGCATGGAACCACTTCGCTTTTTGCCGCCCTGAACGTTGCCACGGGCGAGGTCTTCGGCAGAACGCACCGACGCCATACTCAAAAGGAGTTCCTTTCATTTCTGCGCGAGGTGGAGCGACAGGTGCTGAAGGATCTTCAGATCCATGTCGTGCTCGACAACTACTCAACACATCGCACTCCGATGGTGAAAGCATGGTTGGCGCGGCATCCCCGCTGGCATCTGCACTTCACTCCCACCTATTCGTCCTGGCTCAATCAGGTCGAACGCTTCTTTGCTGAATTGACCAACCGGCGCTTGCGCCGGGAAAGCTTCCAATCACTGGCGGAACTAGAAAGAGCCATTCACGACTACCGTCGCAACCATAACAAAGCTCCGAAGCCCTTTGTATGGACCGCTTCAGCATATCTGATCCTCGGGAAAGTCGAGCATACTTGAAAGCAACTTGCCTGACAGGACACTAGAGAGGCTTCCATATCCGAGCGATCTGAGCGATGCGCAGTGGGCGCTGGTTGCGTCATTAGGGACAGTTTTAATAGTCGCGTGCTCTTGCTCATCCGGATTCGGATCGAGATGGTCCAAGTCGAACCAACCCGGCAGTGAGTAGGGTCGTCGCGACGAGGGATGCCCACACGAAGATTTGACCACGGCGGTTCCACGTCGTCCATGCGCCGCTTCAACCGTGACCCGCGAGTAGGAGCGCCGCCAATCCATTGCTGATGATACCCACGTGTATCACGAGCGCGGGGTGCCGCCCGGCTCGTGCTTCATGAAAGCCGCGCACATAAACCGCCAGCAGAGCGACATATGCGGCGCCGAGCAGGTTTGTGAAAATCTGTGGTTGCGGCAAAGGTACTCCATAAGCTGAAATAGATAGGGGCCGGAACGATCAGAGGCGCCC
>CBINJX010001003.1:0-2291 GCA_966251085.1 uncultured Verrucomicrobiales bacterium | reverse complement strand
GTGAGGCCACGTCCACCTTGGGAAAGGCACGCGCGGCGCGCGGACCCTACCGGGTGATTCGACGCGCGATAGCGGTTTACTTTCTCCAACTCCTTCACGCGCCCGTTCGTCGGTTGCTCCTCTGAAAGTAGATTTCTTCACCTCCTTTACCCGCGGGCGGGTGGGTTGCTTCTCTGAAAGTGAATAGTTGCGAGCAACCAACGAGCGGGGCGCTTGAACGCGAAAAGAAAGTTCCTCTAGCCGGTAGTTCCCGGCTCCTTTCAACCGCCAAAGGCGCATTCTCAGTCACTCAACCCTCAACCAACAACCCTCAACTTTCAGACGAGTATCGAGTCGAGAGCCGCGCACTGGCAGATCAAAGTGGGTGAGGCTGGCAAAACAGGGGCTGTTTACTGGCTTCTGAGCACTGAGTACTTTCTTCCTGCCTTCACTCGCACATGGACTGACGATTTGGGAGAGTGTTGATATCCTCAGAACTCAGGCTTGATCCACCTGCTCCGAAGCGCCCTTCTATCCCGGTTCCCCGTCTCCCCCGTGTCTTATGCTTCGCAAAGCCCTCCTCCTGTTCTGTCTTGCAGCGATTTCATCGGTCTCCGCTGCCGAGCGTCCGCCGAATGTGCTGCTGATCATTACGGATGATCAAGGCTACGGGGACCTTGGACTGCATGGAAACGAGAAGATCCGCACTCCTAATCTGGACCGTCTCGGCGGCGAGAGCGTGCAGCTCACCCACTTTCATGTGAGCCCAGTTTGTTCCCCCACACGAGCCAGTCTGCTCACCGGACGGTATCATTATCGCACCGGGGTCGTGGATACCTATCTGGGGCGATCGATGATGTGGCCGGATGAGGTTACTCTAGCGGAAATGCTGTCGCATGCCGGTTATCGGACCGGTCTTTTCGGAAAGTGGCACCTCGGGGATAATTACCCGATGCGCGCGCAGGATCAGGGATTTCAGGAAGTTCTCGTGGGACGAGGCGGCGGACTCAGCCAGCCTTCGGATGAACCGGGTACGGACCCGAAAACCTCTTATTTCGATCCTGTACTCCAGCACAATGGGAAGGCAGAGAAGTTCACCGGCTACTGCACCGATATCTTCGCCGATGCCACGATGAAATTCATCGAGGCAAATCGCGAGCAGCCTTTCTTTGCCATGCTGGCGACCAACGCGCCGCATACTCCGCTGCAGGTTCCCGAGTCTTACCTGAAGCCTTACTTGGACGCCGGACTTCCGGAAAACCTCGCCCGGGTTTACGCCATGGTCACCAACCTCGATGACAACATCGGGCGGGTTCTCGAGAAGCTGCGTGCGCTCGATCTCGAGCGGAATACAATCGTCTTCTTCGTGACCGATAACGGACCGCAGGGTGCTCGATTCAATGCGGGAATGAGGGGAACGAAAGGAACGGTTTATGAAGGCGGAATCCGGGTGCCCTGCTTCGTCCGGTGGACCGGAACACTCGCTCCCGGAAAGGTGGATCGCCTGAGCGCGCATATCGACATCACCCCCACCCTGCTCGATGCCTGCTCAGTTCCAGCGCCTGCCGATTTAAAGATCGACGGCACAAGCCTGCTTCCCTTGCTCCGCAATTTGGATAACGCCGTGGCGACCTGGCCGGAGCGAACGCTCCACTTTCAATGGCATCGCGGTGATTTTCCGGAGCCATTCCGGCAAAGCGCGGCGCTGACTCAAAACTGGAAACTGGTGAACGGTCGTGAGCTTTACAATCTAGAGAAAGATCCGGCGGAAAAGATCGATGTGGCAACTAAACATCCGGAAATCGCAGCCAAGCTTCACGCCTCCCATGCGGCTTGGTTTGCGGAGGTAACACCGCGCACTCGGAAAAATCCGCCACCGATCGTGATCGGGACTCCTTTTGAGAATCCCACGCTGCTGACGCGTCAGGACTGGCGTGGCCCCAAAGCTGGCTGGACGCAGGAGAGCATCGGACACTGGGAGGTGAATGTTGCTGACGCTGGTCAGTATTCTGTAACGCTCATAATGCCGCCGAGCGGCTCCGATCGCGAAGCACGACTGAAAATTGCTGACACCGAAATCCGCGCCACTCTGCCTGCCGGAAAAGATTCGGTGACCTTCCCGCAGATCAGCCTTCCATCCGGAAAAACTCGGGTAGAGCCTGTAATCGCTGAAGGAGATCGCGCTACTGGAGTGCACTACGCACGAATCGAACGGCTTCCAGCTTCGTAGCACCTCAGCGGCGTCCCGCCCCGGGCGGAGTAAAGGACCAGGCAAGCGACAGAAACCACAGGTGGAGATGGAAAATGGATCA
>CBINJX010001002.1:0-2292 GCA_966251085.1 uncultured Verrucomicrobiales bacterium | reverse complement strand
AGCCGGTTGGTTTGCGCGAGGGAAACGAGCGCATACCACCGGAAACGGGGTCATAAAGAACCATGCACCCCGGCAGCGGGTGCCAGAATCGGGTACCTCCTCATACATGGGTAACACTTCCTCGTCAGCACATAGGTAGCGCTCGTTCCTCGCGCAACCACCGGCTAAACTCCTGCTATCCCTTCGGGATGCAATCCACCGTCCGCCGCCCCCTCACACCTCCCAGTTTTTCGTCAACTGCGTAACGTCACTTTAAGAACTCAAGGGTAGGCCCATCCGGCTGAAAACCGCGGCAGCTGAGGCTCCGCTGGACATTGTTTTCATAACGGACTATCGGTGCGCTCGAATGAATGCAGGTCGAGATGTCGTGAAAGTGATGAGAGGCTTGAAGGTTGATAAGAGCCAACGAGCGAGGCTCGTGAACGCGGGAAGAAAGTTCCTCCAGCCGGTAGTTCCCGGCTCCTTTCAACCGCCAAAGGCGCATTCTCAGTCCCTCAACCCTCAACCAACAACCCTCAACTTTCAGAGGAGCTCTGCGCTTTTATTAACGATAGTTTTCAGCGCGGTATTCCTGAGTGTCTGTTCAGGATTTGCTGCGACCGTGCGCCTTTGGGGGGAGAAGGAAACCCTGAAGGCAAAGTATTCCACCGCGCATGCAATCGATACAGGTGATGCAACATGGATGCTCCGTGCCGATGGCAAAGTCGCTCACGGGACCGGGCTGGTCCGAGGATTGAAGAATGTCATCGCCATCTCTCGTGGTGAAGGCTTTACGGCGGTGTTGCTCACCGATGGCACGGTTCAGGTAATTGGCGATACAGCGGAGATCGAGGCTGCGGTACAGCCTCCGGACGGAACTGCGGGGATTGTGGCGATCAGTGCAGGCCGGCATTTCATCCTGGCTCTCCGTCGCGATGGAACCGCGGTTGTCTGGGGAAGCAATGCGCCAGCGGAAACGCAGTCTATCCCCTCCTCGGCCGAGCAACTCATCGGTATTGCGGCGGGTGGCCGGCATTGCCTTGCTCTGCGGCGGGACGGCTCCGTGATCGCCTGGGGGGCAAACGACTGGCAGCAATGTGAGGTTCCGGATCTTTCTTCCGTTGAGGCGATTGCTGCGGGAGACGACCATAACCTTGCTCTGCAAGCTGACGGCCAGGTGATCGCCTGGGGACGCAACGATGCCGGGCAGACCGAGGTACCCACCTGGGAAGGACCGGCGGTTCAGATCGCAGCCGGTCGCTCGCATTCGCTTGCGCTACTTCAATCGAAGAAACGCGTCGTGGCATGGGGCTCCAACACCCACGGGGAGACAACGATTTCTCCGAAAACATCACCGGCTGTTGCGATTTCTGCAGGGGATTCCAGAAGTGCTGTCCTTCGGAGTAGTTCTCCCCTTCCGGTCTGGACCTCAGCGACTCTGGGGTCGGGAGTGGTCGGAACTGCCTACAAATCGAAACTCTCCGCGAAAGGACGCGGGCTCAGCTATTGGGCGTACGGCCTGCCTCAGGGGCTCCGAATGAATCGAGTCTCTGGCGCAATTACCGGGACACCGCAGGAACCGGGGTATTTTACCGTTCGTGTGCGAGTGAGGAACTCCGGCGGCGAGGTCACTCGCCTGCTTCCGCTCGTCATTGCTGCCGGGACAAATGCCCCTAGCGGCATCACACTCGATACAGACAGTGTGAACGAAGGTGCAGCCGCCGGCACATTAGTCGGGCGGTTATCTGCGTCGGATAACGATCCTCAGGATACCTTCCAGTTCGAAATCGTCCCGGGCGAAAACGCCGCGCCATTCACCATCTCGGCCGGGAATGAACTGCGGACCACTGCGCCTCTGGACTTTGAGAGTACTGCAACGCTTCCGGTTCAGCTTCGGGTCACCGACAGCTATGGGCTCAGTTTCGAGCAGACCCTCACTGTCCAGGTGCTCAATCAGCTCCTCGATTCCGATGGGGATGGTCTCTCCGATGATCAGGAGCAGATACACGGAAGCAGTGATACGGACCGGGATTCCGACGATGATGGCGTGGATGATTTGGTCGAGGTGGATTCGTTGACGAGCCCGACAGATCCTGCCTCCTTCCCGACCCGCGTCGTGGTCTGGGGTGCAGGCACCGGAGGTCTGCCTGCGAATATCCCTCCGAATCTCGGCAAGGTGAAACAGATCCTGGCGCTGGACTCCTCCAATGGAGCACTCCGCGGGGATGGTTCCGTGGTGACTTGGGGCGCACCCCAGCGCTTGTCATTGCCCACATTTTTTCTGAGCCGTTAACAGCTCGAAGAGATAGAGAG
>CBINJX010001001.1:0-2308 GCA_966251085.1 uncultured Verrucomicrobiales bacterium | reverse complement strand
GTACGGCCTTCCATGGAGTAGAATCCGCCCTGACCCTTCTCAACAAATCCGAGAAACAGGAGGAGCAGATCTGGTTCGCCAATGTCCTCCGCGAGGCACAAGGGCAGTGGACACCGGAACAGCGCGAACAGTATTTCGCCTGGTTCAACAAGGCGCGTGCTTACAAGGGCGGGAACTCGTTCTCCAAGTTCCTCGAGCGGATCAAGGATCAGGCGCTGGCAAAAGTGCCGGCGAACGATCGCGCGGCTCTGGCTGCGGTACTCAGCCCGGACGCTGCGCCGCCGAAACCCAAGATAGCTGCGGCTCCTGCCCGTCAGTTTGTGAAGAACTGGACGACCGCGGAGTTGACGCCTGAACTTGAGAAAGTCGGCAAGGGGCGGAACTTCGCCCGCGGAAAGGAGATCTTCTCGAGCGTCCAGTGCCTGCAGTGCCATCACGTCGGTCCCGATGGTGGCAACGTCGGTCCCGATCTCACAGCGGTGGCCAACCGCTTCAGCCGTCGCGATCTGCTGGAGTCGATCACTGATCCGAGCAAGGGGATCTCCGAACAGTATGCGAGCTTCATCTTCACACTGAACGATGGTGATTCTGTCATTGGGCAGATCGTCGAGGAGAACAAAGACAAGACCACGGTCATCACCGACCCGCTGGCAGGAACCCGCCGGGAGATTCCGCGCGCGAAGATCAAGAGTAAGGAGATGTCGCCCGTGTCGCTGATGCCGCCGGGATTGATCAACGTACTCACTAAGGACGAGATCTTCGACCTGCTCGCCTATATCGAGAGCGGCGGCAACGAGAACGCGCCGCAGTTTTCGAAGAAGTAGCCGTTGCGTTAGTTATTAGTTGAGAGTTTCGAGTTGAGAGCCACGCATCGGTAGATCAAAGCGGGCCGACGTGGTGGGAGTGGAATAGTGTGCTGACTTGCGAATGCTCTCCCGGCGGTAGGGCGGTTGCGCCGCCGACCGCCGGGCGGGGGCATGGAGAGCTATTCCATCTCCCCCTGATGAAAGGCACTGCCGGCGAACGAATCCTATGGCGCGCTCCTTGGGAGTTCCCCGTGCTTCGACGTTTGGGTAGTGAATGCAATCGGGGAGTGCACTGCCGGGCAGATGACGCGTCATTTGGATTCCTTTCTCCACCTCTTTTACCGCCTCCATTCCGAGATGGATTTTACGTCTGGTGCTATGTTACTCGTGTGGCCTCCCCATGGTGCGTATTCTCCCCCTCGTCTTGTTGGCGGTCCTGTGTCTTGCCTCTGATCTTTTCGGAAACACCTACACGTTCAAGCTTGGCGGCAAGCTGGTTGAAGGACGGATCACTCCCGTAGTGGGTAAAGCAGATGCTCCGGCTCCGGGGGATCTGGTTCAGATCGATAAGTTCCGGTTTGTTTTGGATGAACCCGGCGAATACGATCTCATCGCGGAGAAAAACATTCTACGCCGGCGGCATTTTGACGGGAATACAGTGCCGGTAGCCATTGAGATCGCGCAGGATTATTCGGCGTTGAATCGGGAAGACATAGGGAAGAAGGAGCCGCCGGTGATCAATCCTCTCGAGCAGTTCACCGGCTCGGAAAAAGCCGGCCTCCGCGGGGTCCGGGCCACGAACTGGAGTCCCAAAGTGGAGGAGAGCCTGAGAGAGATCAGCGGTGAGAAGCTCGTCCTCGACCTATACTTCTCGAACGGTGCTCCACCGATTAAAGTCGTGCCTGAGAGACTTTGGGCGCTTCAGTTCATAGGAAATTTTCCACAAGAGGTGGATAATGTCTCGCTTCCCAAATCATTGGCGGAGCTTCGAAGCCTCGAGTGGGGAAGTGCATCTCCGATCAATGGAAAGAAGCTCGAGGGAGCGACGCAGTTGCGGCGGTTGTCTCTGTTCATGACGTCAGTGAATGGCATCGAGTCTCTCGCAAGACTGCCGTCGCTGACGCACTTGGAGATTGGTTACTGCGAACAGATCAAATCGCTGCCGGAGTTTTCCGAGACGGCTGCACTGGAGACCTTGGAGCTTCCTTCCACTGAGAATTTGAATCTGGCGGCGATCCGGAATGCACGCCGGTTGAAGGTCTTGAATATCACGCGCTCCCAGATCATTGACCTGACGCCTCTCGGAGGTCATCCATCGCTTGAGGTAATCGAAGGTTCAGGCTCGCAGGTTTCGAAGCTTCCTACCGCTTCGATGCCAGCTCTCCGGATGATCACTCTGCTATCGACTCCCGCAACAGCGGAAGTGCGTGCGGCATTTGCGGTGGCAAATCCGAAGGCTTCTGTTGTCGGAAGCTGGCGTGAGATCCTGGTCTCCACTCTCA
>CBINJX010001000.1:0-2311 GCA_966251085.1 uncultured Verrucomicrobiales bacterium | reverse complement strand
GGCTCCAGATGAATGCCGCCCGGTTGACGGTGGAGAGAATGGAACTCTCCTTCAAGCGCACCGCAGATCTGCGTGAGAGTAAGCTCGTAACTCAGGAAGCTTTCGACAATGCCCGGTTGGAACTCGATGTCGCAAAGAACGCTCTGGAGATTGCTGAGAACAATCTCGAGCGCAGCCGCAAGGCGCTACAACTGGTTGAGGACAGGCTGGCGAAAACGAAGATCACCGCACCTTTTGATTGCACGATTCTCGACCGTAAGGTCTCGGTCGGACAGGCAGTCTCCGGCGCGAGCGGTGTGAACAACGGCACCGACGTTTTCTTTGTCGCGGATCTCAACGAATTGAACATCTATGCGCACATCAATCAGGCCGACGTGACGCGCCTGACGGTTGACCAGGAGGTGGAGATCGAGGTGGAGGCTGTCCCTGGCCTGAAACTCGTCGGCCGGGTTGCCCGCATTCCTCCCCAGGCGACGATCAAGAACGGCGCCAAAGGTTTCTCCACACGAATCGTGGTGAAGAATGATGCAAACTCCGGGGTTCGTCCGGGGATGACTGCCAACCTCACCATTCCCCTTCAAAGCGCGGAAAACGTTCTCGCCATCCCACTGGCAGCCGTTTTTACCGACAAAGGCGAGCGGTTTGCATATGTGAAGCAGGGTACGGGCTTTGAGCGGGTGCCGATCCGGATCGGGGTGACGGACTACGATTTTGCCGAGGTAACAGAGGGGCTGAACGGCGGCGAAACGGTGTCACTCGTGACTCCCGCAGAGGAGGTCGGAAAAGCCCAGCAGGCGTTCGGAGCTGCAGCACGTGGCCCAGGAGGAGCCGGCGGACGCCCTGGCAGCGGCGGCGCCCCCCGGGGTAGTAGTAGTGGACCTCGCGGAGGTGGAGGTGGTGGTGAGCGGCGCGGGCCTTCCAGATCTTAAACCTTCCCCCAATACCTCATATCGACCTGTGCAATTTCAGGCGAATCCATCACACCGGAGCTAAGCGAGGAGACGCGCCCACGCCATGAACTGGTTCAATGCCATTACAGTCGGCTTCAAGGAGATCGCGACGAATAAGTTTCGTTCGCTGCTCACAATGCTGGGAATCATCCTCGGCGTCTCCAGTCTGGTCGCCATGTCGGCCCTGGTGAAAGGAATGGAGAACGGGATGAAGGAGGCGCTCGTCGCTATCGGCGGACTCGAGAAGGTGGCAATCGAGGAGCAGGACATTCCTGTCTGGCAACAGCATCTAAAAGATCAGGCGGTTGGCATCACCATGGCGGACGTGCACGCGCTAATCCGCAGTGCACCGCTCATTACGATGGTGGTGCCCGAGATGCGCACGCGAAACATTGTAATGACCTACGGCGACAAGAGCATCAGCCCGAGAAACTTCCTCGGCAACTGGCCAAACGCTCTCGAGTTGAACCAGCACGTTCTTGCGCACGGGCGAATGTTCAATGAGGTGGATGACGAGAACGCGCGTAACGTTTGTGTCATCGGAACAGCAATCCGTGACGCGCTGTTCGGTTCGCCCGAGCAAGTCGGACGCGAGATCATCCCGGTTGGTGAGTTCATCAATATCAATGACCAGCGGTTCAAGATCATTGGGATGTTCGAGCATTACGAGAGCGAGCAGGACAAAAAGCTTCGCGAGACACAGGCGTCGCAGCCTGAGGAGACGAAGAGCGGACCGGATCGCTCCCGAGGCTGGGGAGGACGAAGCAGGAGCCGATCGCAGGGCGGCTTTGTCTTCGACATGAAGAACAACACGGTTTACATCCCGCTCAATACAATGTGGCTGCGATTCCGAGCGGCCAGCGGTACCACCGCCGGCGGAGCGAGTGGGGGGAGCCGTGGTGGGGGGAGCTCCAGTGCCAACAGCACGACTGGTGCGCTGGGAAATCCAGAAGCCGTTCCAGACCCACGCCTTTCCAATCTTTCAATTCAGGTGGCCGACATCGAGAAAATGGATGAGGCGTTACAGCAAGCCAAGAATGTCCTGATGCACACGCACCGCGGCGTCGAGGACTTCAGCTTCCGTACACAGGAAAATTGGTCGGAAGGCATCACTCAGGCCATCAGCAACGCTCGCATGAGCGGCGGCATCATCTCTGCGATTAGTCTCCTGGTGGGTGGTATCGGCATCATGAATATCATGCTGGCGAGCATCACCGAGAGGGTTCGCGAGATCGGTATTCGCAAAGCCATCGGGGCTCGCCAGGCCGACATACTCAAGCAGTTCCTACTCGAGTCAGCGACACTTTCGGCCATCGGCGGATTGATTGTCGGCCTCATGGCCTTGTACGGCTCGAAAGCTA
>CBINJX010000999.1:0-2311 GCA_966251085.1 uncultured Verrucomicrobiales bacterium | reverse complement strand
CCGACCCGCATACCTGTCGCTCCGCTCCTCCTCCTTCTTGCTCCGCATCCTGCGTTACTTACTTCGCCCGCCCATCCGCTTTCACCGCACCTGGTGACGCTTGCTTTGTCCATTCTTCCGCTTGCTTCGCCCCCGCTGATGCTTTCATCGACCTCCAAACGTGTTGCTCCGCCCCCGCTGGCGCTCGCTCCGCATCCTGCTGCGCTCAATTAATACCTTCAGGTGCAAACCGTGAATTCTCGCTCCGCCACGGTGTATCTGACGGTTTCCCGGAGAAGGCATGTGTGTGGAGAAGAGCCTCCCGCCACGCCAGCGTAACTGGCTGAACATCAAAGCTTTTCCCGCGTGCCTCTGGGCCCGTGCGGATAGCCTCGTTACCGGTTCGCAGCGAGGCTCCAAGGTAGCAAAATTCCTCTTGGATCTCCACCTTCCATTAGCTTCCCACGAGAGAAATTCTCACAAGAGAACGAACATTTGGCACTCGTCTGCCACCGATTGCCACCATGTAAAAACTAAGATGCACTCCATTCGCAAAGTACCGCGACTTGTATCTTGCGCTTTTTGAATTGAGCCCTACATTTGAAACCCTCGTTGCGGCCGTAGCTCAATTGGATAGAGCGTTGGTCTCCGAAGCCGAAGGTTGTGGGTTCGATCCCCGCCGGCCGCACGTTTTCCTTATCCCTCTCCCACGGTGAGCCCCTTCGGCTTCGCCGCTTACGGCTGAACTACCGTTCGTTCATCACAGCCAGGAACGATGACTCCGGTATCCGCGGTGCATCGAGTGACCACGACGCGGTGAGTGACCCATTACGCGGTGAAGCATTTTGTATCCGGCGTTCAGCATAAACAATCGAAAGGCCCATTTAAGCATAGTAATATCTCCTTTTTCCTAAGAGTTACGGGCCTTCTACCTCTATCGGGGGTGGGGTTTTACCCCGAGAGGTGGTTTCGGAGGTTGGCAGTCGGGAAGAAATCGAGCGCTACCCCCGGGTGGAGCGCGTGAAGGCGGGTGGAAGGTACTCAGTGCTCAGTGCTCAGTGCTCAGAAGTTAGTAAGCAGGCCCGAGCGGGTAAATGTGACGATTCAGGGACTCTTTACTGACTTCCGAGCACTTTTCTTCCGCCTTCACCTCCGCCCAGCTCATTGGATGCTTCTCAAGAGAAAAGGCGCTTTTTGTAGGAACGCCCTCCTACTTCGGAATGATCAGCTCCATCCCGGGCTTAATTTTTGCCGTACCCTCAAGAGCGTAAAAATTCGCGTCCTGAATGTCTCTCCAGCGGGACTTGTTCTTGTAATATTGGCCAGCAATGGATGCGAGGGTCTCCCCAGCTTTCACGATGTGGACGCGTGAGCCCGGAGGAATTGGTTTCTTCACTTGCTCACCCTTTTTCATTCCGGGCGGCGTCGGCGGCGGAGTGGCGTTCTTCTTGGCGCGGAGTTCTACTAACGCCTTGCGTAGCGCCAGGTTGTCGTTCTTCAGGCGAACGGCCTCATCCTGTGTAATGGGGCTCCCTTTGCTCAGCGAGATCAGCAGTTTCTGCTCACCTTCCTTGCGATATGCGCGCGCCTCCTTCGCGTAGGTGCCATTCGGCGCAAGATCGAGGTACCGCTGGAAATGGTGGAGGGCATCGAGTGGCTTTTTGAGTTTATCCGCGTAGATGAGCCCCAGTTTGTAGTGGACGTCGGCAGTCCTGCTGCTCCCATCGAGAGCGGATTCGTACAGCTTGATGGCCGCGAGTATTTCTCCTGAAGCGCTTTTCTTATCCGCAGCAGCAATATCTTGCTTCTTACCCTTGTCGAAGAATTGCTCACATCCAGTGAGGCCCAGGGACGTGACGACAAACAGGGCTGCGAGGTAGCGACGGTATTCGTACATCAACCAAGAAGTTTCTTGAGTTCCGTGCGATCGAGGCATTCGACGACGGTTTCCACAACCTTCACCCGAGCGTGCCATTTGTAATTGGCCGCCACGATATTCCAAGGCGCCCACGGGGTCGACGTTCGCTCGAACATCTCTTCTGCAGCCGCATTGTGCTCATGCCATTTCCGGCGATTGCGCCAGTCTTCGTCATTGATCTTCCAATGCTTGTAGGGGTCGGCTTCGCGACGGCGGAAACGGACCAACTGCTCGTCCTTGGAAATGTGCAGGTAGAATTTGATAATGATCGCTCCGTCATCCGAGAGGGTGCGCTCAAACTCGTTCAGTTCCTGATACGCGCGCTTCCACTCCTTCTCATTCGCAAATCCCTCCACGCGTTCCACCAATACACGCCCATACCACGACCGGTCGAAAATCACGGTCTGCCCGTAC
>CBINJX010000998.1:0-2313 GCA_966251085.1 uncultured Verrucomicrobiales bacterium | reverse complement strand
TGGCGCGGCAGATTTTCGTGTTAAAGCCTCAATCTCGGAAATAGCGCGCAGGCCTTCCGGAACTGAATCGCCTTCTTTCCAGATGACATACAACGGACTGCTCAAGCCCGCACGTTCAGCCTGCTGGTTCAGAAATGCCACACCCTCTTCGAGCGATGCGTCTCGAAGTTCGAGCCTAGGAATAATTATCTTCTCAGTGAGTGCAGCCAACTCAGCCGTGCGCTCGTTAGACTGTGCTTCCGGTCGAGTGAAATGCATCACCGCATAGCCGACTGCCATAAGGCTCGCTACCAGTAAGAGAATCAGCCCCAGTCGTTTCATTACCGGGGCTGAATATCACGCCGAAACCCGGCTGATCGAGCGCGATGTTCTACCCCAAAATTCCCTTCACGACCTTCCCTTCATTCGTCGGTCCAATCAGCCGCTGGTTGAGTCCCTGGTACTTGTAGTGGAACCCATACGGATCGAGGCCGAGTTGATGCAGGAGGGTCGCCTGCAGGTCGCGCACGGTGACTTTGTTCTCCACGACATGATATCCCAGATCGTCCGTCTCGCCATACACAATGCCCGGTTTGATTCCGCCGCCTGCCATCCACATCGTGAACGCGTGCGGGTGATGATCACGGCCTAGGAAAGGGGAGCCGTTGCGGGCTTCGTTCATTGGAGTGCGGCCAAATTCACCGCCCCAGATGACCAGCGTTTCGTCGAGCAATCCGCGTTGTTTCAGATCCTGCACCAAGGCAGCACTTGCCCGGTCCACTTGCTGACATTTCTTTGGTAACGCAGTTACAAGATCATCCACCGCACCTGTGCCATGCGTGTCCCAGCCCCAATCGAAGAGCTGCACGAATCGCACACCCTTCTCGATCAGTCGTCGCGCGAGCAGGCAGTTGTTTGCAAAGGAGGCCTCGCCCGGTTTCGCTCCGTACATCTCCAGTGTCTCGGGTTTCTCCTTGGAGATATCCATCACCTCCGGAACGGCCATCTGCATGCGGTACGCGAGTTCGTACTGGGCGATGCGGGTCACGGTTTCCGGATCTCCGAATGCAGCGGCTTCCGCTTCGTTGAGCGTCTTCAGCGCATCGAGTGAACGCCTGCGGGTCTCGCGGCTCATGCCGGCGGGGTCGCGGGAGAAGAGAATCGGTTCTCCCGCCGCGCGGCATTGTACGCCCTGATACACGCTCGGCAGGAAACCCGAGCCCCAGCACGATTTGCCGCCGGTGGGATCGGTGCCGCCGCTCAGAAGCACGACATATCCCGGTAGATCCTGGTTCTCTGAGCCGAGACCGTATGTCGCCCATGCCCCCATCGATGCGGAGCCTGCGAGCATGTTGCCGGTGTATAGGAACAGCTCGGCGGGGGCGTGATTGAACTGATTCGTCCACATCGACTGAACCACCGCGACATCATCCACAATACCGGAGAAGTGTGGCATCAGCTCACTCACCCACGCGCCGCTCTGTCCATACTGCTGAAAATTGTACGGCGTTCCGAGCAACTTCGGGGTGCCTTTGATGAAAGCGAACGTCTCGCCCTTCAGGAACTCCGCCGGGCACTCCTTCATGTGCAGCTCGTTCAGCTTCGGTTTGTAGTCGAAGAGGTCGTGCTGTGGAGGCGCTCCCGACATGCAGAGATAGATCACCGCCTTTGCCTTGGCCGGATGCGGTGGCGCTTTGGGCGTGAGCGGATTGACGAGCGCCTCGGCGGAGGTGGCGAAGAGCGGTTGCTGCTTGCCGAAGAGAGAGCCGAGTGCGATCGCGCCGAGCGAGAAGCGTCCGGAGCGCGTGAGAAACTCGCGCCGGGTCAGCGCGCGGGCGTGTTCGAAGCGTAGATTCATGGGAGGGTCAGGATTCGCCGGCGTGGCGGAGAGTTTAGCTAACTACGTTGTCAAAAGTTCGGTTGCCGCACAGCGCCGAAGGCGGGTGCTATACCAGCCTGGGGCGCAGCCCCAGGAACGTGCTGGGATTGGTTCCTAGGGCTGCGCCCTAGGCTGGTATAGACCGCGCCTTTGGCGCTCTGAGCAAGCAGCGACTGAGGGCTCTCCAGTACCTCATCCGGAATCGTGATGCTCATAGCTCCGATAATTTAGCTCTTCATCAACACGCCGTCCAAATTCAGCAGCACATTGGCCACGACGGTCCAGGCGGCGAGTTCGGCGGGATCGGTATCTTGTGGGAGGGGCTGTGTCTCGCTGGTCGAGAGTTTCCGGGCCGAGTCCTTGTCGTTCGTGTAATGGGCCAGCTCCGAATCATACAGCTGCTGCAGTGCCGCCACTTGTTCGTCTGTGGCCGGGCGGGAGAGTGCGAGTTCCAG
>CBINJX010000997.1:0-2317 GCA_966251085.1 uncultured Verrucomicrobiales bacterium | reverse complement strand
TCGCCGGCGTCATGCGACTTGGCAAACGGGTCGTCATCGCTCTCGAGGACGATCCGACATTGGCGGAATTCGCCAAGGAGATGGATCCCTTTTCCCTACAGGTCAGCCTCGCAGCTCCCTATCCCGGCACGGAGCTTTACCGGCAGGCAAAGGAAAACGGGTGGTTTCGTGAGGAGTCTGGGCTGGTGGATACACACGGCCAGCAGCTGGCTGCACTCGAGTATGACGGCCTGTCACGTGAGGAAATCTTCGCCTCGGTCGAACGTTTTTACCGCGAGTATTTCTTTCGCCCACGTCCGATTGCACGGATTGTAGGGACAATGCTCACCGACTGGCAGGAGATGAAGCGGCGGCTGCGCGAAGGGGCGGAGTTTTTTCAATTCCTCCGTCTGCGCAGTGCGCAAGGAAACTGATATCCCATGGACCCGGTGCCTACCTCGAAACATTCAAGGCTCGGTTGTGCGGCTGCGATCATCCTGATCGTACTGATCGCGGCACTGCTCGCCGCGTATATTTTTCATCGTTTGGAGACATGGCCGGCACGGACTGCGCAGCAGCTCCGGGAGGCGTTTGGGGAGATCGCGATGGTACAGCCCAAGGTTACAGTGAATGACCGGGTGGTCTTTGAGCAGACGGCATCCGTTCTGGAGCTTGTGGTAGTCTCACGTCCCACACAGGTGGAGCGCGAAATGGAGCATGAATGGCTCGGGAGCAAGAAGAGGATCAAGCTCCGTGGAACGTATCAGGTGCGTGCCGGCTTCGATCTGACAAAGCCGTTCAGTGTCCGTGTGGAAGACAACAAGATGGTTGTGGAGATTCCTCCACCGCGCATCCTGAGCATTGATCAGGTAGATTCCGAAGTTTTGGCGCTGGAAAGTGGCTTATGGAACAGGATTCAACCGACCGATCTTGAATCGGAACTTCGCTCTCTCCCCCTGCTCGCGCGGCAGAAGGCGACGGAAACAGGACTGCAGCAGGAAGCTCTGGAAGCCTTCCGCAAGCGTCTCATTGAGCGTTTCGCCCCCGAGTACGAAATTGAAGTACGAGTGGCAAAACCAGTTCCGGCTGAGCCAAAGCTCTGAGTTTCCAAAAGCGAGTACATTCGATCAGGCTCCGGCGTGCTGTCGCGCGCTAGCTCAGCGTGGAATACGATGTCTGGAGGATGTTTCAGAACCGACTCAGGCCGGCATGGCTCACTCGGGAGTCCCTGCGCCGTGTGGTTCAGGTGATCTCGCTGGCTGCCCGTGATTTTTTTAATGACAACGGCACTGTTTGGGCGGCAGCTATCGCCTACTACAGTCTTCTCTCGCTGTTTCCGTTGCTTCTCACGGTCGGTTCCATTGCTTCATATTTCGTCGATTCGCAGTGGGCTATTTACCGGGCTATCGAGTATCTGGGAGAATTTTTGCCGCGCGACGCCCGGGCGATCGAACAGATTGTTATAGACGCTTTTGGGACAGGCCGTCGCGGCGGTATTCTATTTTTTGCAGCGCTCCTATGGTCAGGTTCGCTGGTGTTCAATGCAATGATCAAGGCATTGAACATTATCTACAGCGTGGAAGACGAGTGCAGTTTCCTGAAGCGGGTATTCCTGCGGTTCGGCATCCTGCTCCTGGTCGAGGCAATGCTCCTGGCTGCCCTGGCGTCTCCCTTCGTACTGCGACTCCTGCGGGCAACACTCGGTATTCTCCCGGCAGGACGTGAGTTTGTCTTTCAACTGATCATCCAGGCGTTGCCGGCGATCTTCGTATTACTTGCCTTCTTTCTGGCCTATCGCTACGTGCCAAAACGCACCCCAGACTGGCGGGCTGCTTTCTTCGGTGCAGTCACGGCGACGCTCCTCTTCGCCGCCGCCAAGCCTATCTTCCTCGGCTACGTCCACGAGCCCACGCGATATACCATCATATACGGCTCCCTCACGGGGATCATTATCGTGGTACTCTGGACGTGGATTGTCGCGATGATTGGCCTTTTCGGCGCCCAGATCAGCGCTCACTCACAGGCGATCCTGATCGAGCGTCAGCCGGTCCATAAAGTGCAGCGTTACCATCTCGATCCCCGCCCCGGCATTCGAAAACGGCGAATCAGGAAGTGCTGAGGGGAAGGAGCTGCTCAGTACTTCTCGGAAAGTAAATAGTTGGGAGTATCGAGTTGAGAACCACGCACTGGCAGATCGGAACAGGGCAGTGTGGCGATACTGGGGCTGCTTACTAACTCTGAGCACTGAGCTCGACTTTGGCCATTTAATGCGGGCCCCTGCGGGGGATGAGCGGGGGAAAGCGCATGTTTCTTTGATGTCGAGTCACGGCCACGATGT
>CBINJX010000996.1:0-2323 GCA_966251085.1 uncultured Verrucomicrobiales bacterium | reverse complement strand
TCGGCTGGCGTTGGGCATTTTACCTCGTGGTTCCGCCCGGGCTCCTGCTCGCGGCCATCTGCTTTTTCATGAAGGAGACGCGGAAAAAGACGAGCACAGCGACTGCTCCACCGTCTGCTCCCGAACGGCGTGAAACCGGCGAACCGCCGCTGCCTCGTCCGCCCGCTGTCCAGCCCGCCAATAAATTCAGCTGGCGCATCTACCGCGATCTTTTCCGCATTCCCTCCTATGCCCTGAACACCGCGGCAATGACCGCCATGACCTTCGCCATCGGCGGCATGGCATACTGGATGCCCGAATACGTGCACACATACCGCGCCTCCGAGTTCGTCGGCGGGATCAGTCTCGCACGGGCCAATCTCATTTTCGGCGCCATCGCTGTGGTAGGCGGCCTTTTCGCCACACTCCTCGGCGGCTGGCTCGGCGACCGTGCCCGGAAGCGTTATCCGAGCGCCTACTTCCTGGTATCCGGCTCCGGAATCCTGCTGGCCTTCCCCGCCACAGTCGCGATGCTTTATGTCCCGTTCCCTTACGCCTGGGGCTTTATTTTCATGGCGATCTTCTTCCTGTTCTTCAACACGGGGCCTTCAAACACCGCGCTTGCCAACGTGACCCGTCCGGAGGTTCGCGCCTCCGCTTACGCGCTAAATATTTTCGTCATTCACGCCCTCGGCGACGCCATCTCTCCGCCGCTGATGGGCTGGATCGCAGACCGCTGGAACATGAATCTCTCCTTCCTGCTGGTCTCCGTAATGATGGTCGTCGCCGGCCTTTGCTGGCTCTTGGGCACGCGCTATCTGGCGCATGACACCCAAGTAGTCACAGATGCGGAAGCCGCTACGGCTGCGGCACAGGAGAGTCCGGAACCGGTGCGGTAAGCTGGATCGCCCCGGTGCGGTTGCCGCGGATAAAGAATCCTCCGGCGACGTTCCCTTTCGGAGCCGCAGTCGTTCCACCGATCACGACAGCGCCGCTGAACTTCAACGGCTTTTTGCTCGAGGCTTCCGTGAAGCTGCCGGTGAAAAGACCGGTGGCGGGGTTGAACTTCGCCTTCAGGCCAAGGGTTGAATCTGCCGTCGTCAGCTGATTTGAGGTACTGAGGGTTGCCTCGGAATCGAGTGCCAGGGCGGGAAGCGTGGCACCACCAGCGGGTGCATCGAAGGAGAGCAATCCAGCTCCATCGGGATTCAGGAAGATGCGCTGCCCCGCCAGCGGGCGAACATACTTCGCTCCTGTCAGTATCACCTGTCCCGAGAACCCTTCGGCGTGAATCGGGCTCTTGGCGGCGGGACGAGACCATGCGAGTTCACCCGAGAGATCGCTACCGGCCTGAAGCAGATCAAACTTCACCCGCCCTGCCAAAGCTCCTTTCTTCTTATAGAGCGGTGCATACACCGGCCAGAAGCCGTCTTCGGACAGCGGAGCAGAAGCGGTAACCGGAGTGCCGTCGCCGAGTTTTCCAACGAGTTTCGCGGTGCCGAATTTGCTCAGCTTCACACGCCCGAAGCCGATACCCATGGGGAAGTTCGTATCGGTATTTGCAGCCGCCGGCGCGAGCAGAACGTTGTAGCTCCCGGCCAATTCGGCGGAAACCTCCCGCACCTTCTTCTTATACACCGCGAGATCGGCTGTGACTTCCGAGGTAAATGCAACCGCTCCACCATCGGTTCCGGCATGCGGTTGGAATGTCCCAATGAGCTGTTTCGAACTTTCCCCGGTAGCGCCCAGGCTCAGAGTAAGATCAAACAGCTGCTTTCCTGCTTTCACGACACCCGAGTACGTCCCGTCCGCTCCAAACAATCCCTTGAGTTTGATGGTCGATTTACCGAACCGGATCGCCCCGGTGAAGGTCCCTTTGCTTCCGAGCTGCACAGAAATGAATCCGCGCCCGGCTGGTTCCTCCGAATCGAGAAGGCCATTATATTTCCCGCTCACCGGCAGGAAAATATTCGGAACAAATCGCGCAGTGAGAACCATCTCCGGCTGCATCGTGAATTGCAGCTTTGGCGACGTTTCATCCGTGAGCGGATAATTCGAGATCCAACGATCGAAGATTGCGCCAGGGCCCGGAACGGCAGTCACGGTGAATTTTGCTCCCTCCTCCCGTGGAGTGATCCGCTCGGGCGAAGAAGATCCGGGGCTGTACACGATAGGATCGAAGAAGTTGCTGGTCACCTGTCCCGCAGCCGTCCCCTCGGCTTTCACGGTAAGTGCACTCGAACGGAAGTAGGTGATAGTGCGGGGCTTCAGAGTCGTGACATTGCCATCCGAGTCGATCGCTGTCGCAACGATCGTGTTCGTGCCGGGTGTGAAGCTCACCGGC
>CBINJX010000995.1:0-2329 GCA_966251085.1 uncultured Verrucomicrobiales bacterium | reverse complement strand
AAGAATGATCGAGATATCATGTGGAGCGAGGTCCCACGCTACGTTGATGTCCTTCTGAAAGAGGCCGAGATTGAGGCGTCGGGAGTTAATATAGCGAATCTCTCCGATATCACCCGCCTCGATAATCTCGGCCATCTTCTGAACCGGGGCAGAGTAAAGAAATGTATGTCCGACCATCAGGATCAATCCCTGACGTTCCGCAATCTCGATCAACTCCTCGCACTCTGCCGAAGACGAAGCCATCGGCTTTTCGATGAATGTGTGTTTACCCGCCAGCAGGCTCGCCTTGGCGAGTGCATAGTGGTGATTGACCGGAGTCGCGATCGCCACTGCGTCGAGTTCGGAGTCTTCAAGGAGTGAGGAGAAATTTGTGACACCCTCTACTTCCGGGTAGAGACCTCTTAGATTTTTGAGGCGCGCTTCGCTGGCGTCGCACATTACCTTCACCCGGCAATTTGGGAGACTACGAAAGTTGCGGATGAGGTTGGGCCCCCAATAGCCACATCCGACCACTCCGACGGAGAGGACTGATTTTTGAGAATATCCGTTCATGTTCACGTGTTGTTTTCCAAGCTGGCTGTTCTCGAGTCCGGGGCGTCAGCGCTCGACGGCAGTGGCGCATCGCTAATGCGCAACACGCCACTCCACCATCAGGTCAGGGTTGCTTCGCGAGCGCCTGCCAATGCGTTGTGAAAGTTACTCCGCTACTGGTTCGTTGAGTGATACCTGCTGGCGGACAGACGCACTGGCTCGTGTCCTGGCGGCCCATGCCTCGACGAGTTGAGAGAGGACGGAAGGCACCGTTTTCACGATGACCCACAGGTCGAGCCAGGGAGACATGTGCGTCGTGTAGAAGATGTCCATGCGGATCATCTCATTGAAGGTCGTCTTGTTCTTTCCGCTGACCTGCCACAGCCCTGTCAATCCCGGCAGGGCGTTCACACGCTCCCGCTGCCAAGGCTGATAGTGTTGAAACTCGTGCGGCGTGCAGGGCCGAGGTCCTACGAGGCTCATATCGCCCCTGATGATATTAAAGATCTGGGGCAATTCGTCTAAGCCGAGTGCTCGCAGCACCCTTCCACCGGGGATCAACCGTGGATCTCCCGAGGAATCCAGTTTCCGCATCGGGCAATTGGCCCGTATCAGGTTTGTTAGATGCTCCTCGTGGGATCGCGTCTCGACATTAGCCTGCATGCTTCTGAATTTGATGATTATGAACCGTCTCCCGCCGAGGCCGATACGCTCCTGGTGAAAGAACAAGCCCCCCGGAGATACGATCTTGATCCAGAGTGCAACGAGCGCCATCGCCAGCAACCAGCAAGGCACTGTGAGTAAGACGCACGTCAGATCCAGCACCCGCTTCCATCGCGGAACCCCGGGTGATGAGATCTCCCCAGGGCCAGGATTCGAGGTCCACCACAGCATGCCAATAGCCCTCCACACCGCGTGTAAAGCCTGAGACAATATTCTGCCGATGCGACCATACGCGCAATTTCTCCCCGCCTGCTCCGGCAGGAACGGCTCCGCCCCCTCCGCGCCGCTCTCCGTTGATGATACCACCATTCGCGGTTTTGCATTTCTCATATTCCACTCCTTCTGAGGAAATTGATTCTTTGAAGCATGCGCCCCGTCACCTCTGCCCGTGATTCCTTGCAGCGGTATAGAAAGTCGCGTGAAAGTGTGTGATCGGGAAAGATCGCAGGGGATTGATTTTACCTGCTCTGGAGTAGATTCGCCCTTCCGCAATAAAGGATAGCATCGCCCGATTTGATCACTCCACCGCACAACGCGCGGTGACACGGAGCATGTTCGGTCAAGCTGCCGCCCGTGGTCGTTCGCATTCATCTCAGGCGAAACCATACGTAGTGTTTTCATGGATATTCCCGCACCACCTCACAACTCAGCCGCTATCAGCTTGGATTGAGGTCGTATTAACAACTCCAACAGCCCATCCGGTAATACGGTATTTACCCACTGAATGATAGATAAGCATCTTATCTAATACACCACATACACAAAGCCCCCCATTCCCACCGCCACTCCTCCCCGAACACCAACCTTACTAGTGCAATATATATACAGTCGTCATTCCAATCCCCTACCCCGCACTCGGGCGGATCACGTACACCCACTCCGCCTTACCGCAGCCCTCCGCCCACCGGTAATTTACAATGCCGCAATAATCCATCGACTGACGGGTCTCCCGCCCTCCCATGGCACACGGCTCCCGACCACCTGAACAGGAACGATCAAGAGCGCGTTTAGAAAGCGGACTGAGAGCCGTTTCGCACAGCCTCTGGTAATGTCGAAGCGGCACGGACGATTAGCT
>CBINJX010000994.1:0-2333 GCA_966251085.1 uncultured Verrucomicrobiales bacterium | reverse complement strand
CGGCGGCGATCTCGGGGTGCTTGGCCTTGAATTCGGCCAGTTCGCCGGTTCGCTGCGGGAACTGCGCGAAAAGCCCGGGAGCATCGGCACGCCCTGCAGTGCCGGGATGTTGGTGGAGGAGCGAGTTGCGTACTTCCTTGTCGCTCATCCGCTCACGGAGAAGCTCCAATCCCTGATTCTCGCGAATCGCGATGTACTCCATCTCTGGTGTGATAATCCCCTGACGGGCATACCAGAGCTGCGTCACCGGATGCCCGGCGCTCGCGCGGAGCGGCTTGCGACTGGCGTTTTCCGGTGCGCGCAGTGGAGAGAGGGTGCCACCCCGCTGGGCGGCTGCGGCAGCGTGTACCTCGGAGAGATAACCGTTGTCCTGAGGTTTGACGGTGCGGCCGTCATATTCGGCCACGTCGCCACGCTTGAGAATCCATTCGCGGCGGAGGGCGGGAAGGCCTTTTTCCACGTCACCATGAAACTCCGGATCACCCCACGGCCCGCTGCAGTCATAGACGAGAACCGGCTCGTTAGTTTCGATGTTGCCGTTGAAATCTTTCGTCGGCGCAAGCGAGATCTCCCGCATCGGAACGCGGAGCTCGGGATGCATCTGACCGGAAAGGTAAATCCGCCTGGAGTTTGGCAGTTGCGAGCTGGAATGCGGCTCGATGGTGTCTTTTGGTGCGATCATGGCCGTGGAGTCGTGAGATTCTTGCGAAAAACGAAAAGCCCTGCACGGATGGGTGCAGGGCTGAGAGGAAAGGCGCAACAGGTGCGTCGATGCTTCCTTCGCCGGTGTTACCCGGATCAGGTTCAAAGGGTCGTCCGCCGAGCTAGCTTCTCGACGAACCTCTCAGCCTTGCGGCTCCCCTGCAGTCGCCGCCGAGATTAGGTGAAAGCGTGGGCGGGTCAATGCTCCACCTGAGGGCTGCTGGTTGGCTTCTACGTGGACAAGCCGGTTGGATTGGACTAGGTCCCTCACCTTCAACCAATGGTAAGCCACTGGAATCTATGGATAAGGAGCAATTTTTAGCCGCAGCAGATCAAATCGCCCGTGAGATCGGAGTATTCGACGGAATTCACGGATATTTCCGGGCTCATGTGGAGCGGTTGCATCGGTGTTGTTCCCATTTCGGGCTCTTCGAAGGCTCTCACGGTGACGTTCTCGAAATTGGTCCTTTCTATTCCTACACACCAATTATCCTTCGCGAGCGGGCTCGGAACTACCACGTGATCGAAGCCGATGATCCTGTGGTCCACCCGGTCGTGGAAGCCTATCGTAGCAAAGGGGTCTCGTGCGAATATCTTGACCTTTTTGACGTGTTCGGTGGCGTAGTGGGGGCGAACCGGAGGCTTCCCTTCGAAGACAACAGCTTCGATACCGTGATCTGCTGGGAAGTCATGGAGCACTTCAACTTCAACCCGGTGCCGTTTGTACGCGAACTGTACCGAGTCCTGAAACCCGGAGGAGTTGGATATCTTTCGGTGCCAAACCGGGCAAGTTTGGTCGCGCATATCAGTCTCCTGCTGGGAACAGGGCAGGACAAGCTGATCGACCAGTACTTCCAATTTGCTGATTACCAGTCCGGGGGAAAGGTGGTGTTTTACGGTCTGCACTGGCGCGAATACACTTTACGTGAGTTTCGTCGATTGTTCGCCAAGCAGGGCTTCGAAATTCTAGAGGCAGGTCATCTCCTTACGTTTTTCACGCGAGACAATCTCTCCCTGTCTCGTCGGATCGTCCGTAAGTTGGCCTACGCAATCACCCCTCTTGTTCCAAGCATTGGGAACTTGAACACACTCACGGTACGGAAACCTTCTTCCGTCCCACAGGGGTAATCAGCTGACTTGGTGTGATGTGCTGGACGGGTGCCGAGATGCACCTCCAGTGACGTGGGCATAAGGAATGAGCGGTTTGGCGCTCACTCCCGAATTGGGCCGACGCAGAGCCTGCTTGCAGGACTCTGCGTGTTAGTTTTCTACAAGTGTTGGAAAGAGCGATGGGCTCTTACTCCCCGTGTCCAAGGCACGCGCTCACGAATGCCTTGAACAGCGGATGTGGCTTGTTCGGCTTGGAGCGGAACTCCGGGTGATACTGGCAGGCGAGGAACCACGGGTGATCCTTCAGTTCGATCAACTCCACCAGCGCTTCATCCGGTGAGGTGCCGGAGATGACAAATCCCTTCGCCTCCATCTGTTCACGATAGTCCATGTTGAACTCGTACCGGTGACGATGGCGCTCGCGGATCTCCGGGGTGCCGTACACCTGGTGGGCTCGGGTTCCTTCCTTGATCTTCGTGGGCCAGGTGCCGAGGCGCATTGAGGCGCCCTTTTCCGTCACG
>CBINJX010000993.1:0-2335 GCA_966251085.1 uncultured Verrucomicrobiales bacterium | reverse complement strand
GGCAATCGGGGACTCCCCAGACCTTCATTTCTTCCGCCGCCGCAACTCGGGCTCCCCGCCGCCGATGCTCCTCGATGCCAACTCTCCGGAACTGGCCGAACTCCTCCCGGCCCTCGAAGCGGAACATCGAAAACAGCTTACAAAGGGAGCAGCCTCCGAGATTTCCTGGACCCCGCCACCCTCGCTCCGGGGAAAGCTGTGCCGAATGGAAATCCTGCCTCAGGGCGGCAAGTTCCGGCAGGTCGAAATGCAGCTCGAGTTCCTGGACCGGCAGCAGGAGGTGCAGGCCGAGTACGTGCTGGATAATCGATCTTTCCCCGAGGAATTCAAAGATACACTCGCCATCGAGATCCCGGCATCTACGGAGCGTTGTGTGGTGACGCTGAAGTGCGATCCGAAAGCAAAGCAACTGCCATTCAAGAGCTTCCTCGCGGTCGTCGAGACGCCGGAGTGAGCGCCTTTCCCCTGAGCTCGACTTTGGCCAATTTGATGTGTGCCCCCTGTAGAGTGGTTTGCCACGCTCTCCAGTACTGATCCGCCAGTGTGCGCCTCTCAACTCGATACTCTCTCAACTATCAACTTACACAGCAGCGCCCCTGCGGGATATAATCCTATACAGAGGCGCCTGGGGTGGTAAAACCGTCAGGTCCGATCGTCCGATCGAGCCGGCGATTATTCCATGATCTTCACTTCGAGAGGCTTGAGCCGATTGCCTTCTTTCTCGACCTTCACCTCGAGGTTCTGCCCTTCCTTCAGGGCACCGAACTCGACGTTTTTCCCGTCCTTCATCAGCTCGGTTTTCTCCTTCAGATAGAGTTCGAGAATCTTGCCGTCATTGGTTTTGACGTAGATCTCTTTCTCTTGTGGATCCACCTTGTAGGCGGTGCCCTTGTAGGTTCCGGATGGCACTACGTCCGTCTTCTCGATCTCAACAGCTCCCCCGCTCTTCTGTTCAGCGGCCTGAAGCGGCACGAAGGAAATGAACGACAACGCCAGTAGATAGGTAAGCGCTTTCATAATCTAATGAGTCCCAAATGTCGCATCGGGAGAATGCAGGAACTCGGATGCGCACAGCGCGGAGCCGATTCACCACACCACGACGCTACGTTACTCGCCGGAAGCGCTTACGTCAGAATCCGCTTCAGCACATTCCCGTGCACATCAGTAAGACGGAAATCGCGGCCGCCGAATCGATAAGTAAGCCGCTCGTGATCGACCCCAAGCAGGTGCAGCATCGTGGCATAGAGATCGTAGATCGTGCAGACATCCTCGACTGCATGATAGCCAAAGTCATCCGTGGCTCCGAAAGCGGTGCCGCCCTTGATTCCCCCACCCGCGAGCCAGAGAGAGAAGCCGTAGGGGTTGTGATCACGTCCGTCGCTCCCCTGGCTGAAGGGAGTCCTTCCGAATTCGCCTGAGAACAGAATCAGGGTTTCCTCGAAAAGCCCGCGTGCTTTCAAGTCACGGATAAGACCGGCGATCGGCTGATCCACCTGATGCGCCATCGCCCCGTGACCTTCCTTGATCTTGCCATGCTGATCCCAGGGATTGGGACCATTCCCCAAGCCGATCCCCTCGTTGAGACAGCTCAACTCCACGAACCGCACCCCGCGTTCGACCAGACGCCGCGCCACGAGACATTGCCGTGCGTAAGCAGCCTTCTCCGGGTCCGGCGAATCGAGCCCGTAGAGTTTCTTCGTTGCTTCGCTCTCCCCGCGCAAATCGCATAACTCGGGCACAGCAGCCTGCATGCGATATGCAGTCTCGTAGTTCCGGATGGCAGCCTCCACCTGGGCATCCCCTGCGGTTTTCGCAAACATCGCATCCATTCCGCGGAGGAAGCCAAGGCGCTGCTTCTGCAAAGAGTCGCTCTCTTTTGGTGCGATGTTGGCGAGTGCTGGGTTTCCGTCTGCCTTCAAGATTGAGGCCTGATGCTCCCCCGGCAAAAAGCCGCTCGAATAAAGCCCAACACCTCCATGCGGTGCCACGGCATTGCCGCTCTGCAGGACCACGAACCCGGGGAGGTTTTCATTCTCTGTACCGAGCCCATAGGAGATCCAGGCGCCCGCACTGGGATGCCCCATAAAGGGGAAGCCGGTGTGGAAGAAATAGTTTCCCTGTGCGTGTTCGTTGACCGAGCTGGTCATCGAGCGGATCACGGCAAGATCGTCCGCCAGCTCCGCGATATGCGGGAAAAGATCGGTCATCACGATCCCGCTCTGCCCGCGCGGTTTTGCCTCCCAAGGGGAAGCCATGATGTTGCCGTTCTCGTTGAATACCGTCTTCTGCACCGGCACCGGCATCGGCTGACCATGCCGCTTCGCGAGCTCCGGTT
>CBINJX010000992.1:0-2340 GCA_966251085.1 uncultured Verrucomicrobiales bacterium | reverse complement strand
GGCCGTGATCTTTACGAGGAGTGAGTCGTAGAAGGGGGTGATCACCGCACCGGCATCCCCCATGCCTGCATCGAGACGAATGCCGAAGCCTTCCGCCGGACGGAAGGTGAGGATCTTGCCGTAGTTTGGCGTGAACTTGTTTTCCGGGTCTTCCGTGGTGACACGGCACTGGACGGCGAAACCCTGACGCTGGATCTGGTCCTGCGGCGGGAGGTTCAGTTGTTTGCCATGCAGCTCGGCGCCTTGCGCGATGAGGATCTGGGAGCGGACCAGGTCGATGCCGGTGATCTGTTCGGTCACCGTGTGCTCCACCTGGATCCGCGGGTTCATCTCGATGAAGAACCAGTCGTTGCGATCGAGGTCGTAGAGGTACTCGATCGTGCCGGCGTTATCATAACCGATCTCCCTGGCGATCCGGGCGGCCGATTCGCAAAGCTCATGGCGCACGCGATCGTCGAGATCCACCGACGGGGCGATTTCCACGACCTTCTGGTGACGCCGCTGCACGGAGCAGTCGCGCTCGTGGAGATGCAGCACGTTGCCGTGTTTGTCACCGAGGACCTGCACCTCGATGTGCTTCGCGCGGGGGATGTATTTCTCCAGGAAGACTGCCGGATTTCCGAATGCGCGCTCCGCTTCGCCCTGGGCTTCGTCGAGGAGAGAATCGAGATCGCCCGCCTTGTGAACCACCCGCATCCCGCGTCCGCCACCGCCGAAGGCCGCCTTGATGATCAGCGGGAACCCGATGTTTGCCGCGATCTTGAGCGCTTCGGCCCGGTCGCTCACAGGATCTTCCGTGCCGGGGAGCGTCGGAACCTGCAGCTTTTGGGTCAGCGCACGGGCGGCTACCTTGTCGCCCATCAGCTCCAGCAGTTCCGGACGCGGGCCGACCCAGGTGATACCCGCCGCGATACAGGCGCGGGCGAAGTTCGCGTTCTCCGAGAGGAATCCGTAGCCCGGATGAATCATGTCCACCCCGTGCTCCTTGGCGACAGCGATGATCCCTTCAATGTCCAGATAAGCGCCGACGGGGCCTTTGCCCTCACCCACCAGATAGGCTTCGTCCGCCTTGAAGCGGTGCATGGAGAAGCGGTCCTCCTGAGCGTAGATCGCCACGGTGCGCAACCCCAGCTCGGTCGCTGCGCGCATGATGCGGATGGCGATCTCGGAGCGGTTGGCGACGAGGAGTTTTTTTGGTGCCTTGGCGGCGGAAGCAGGGGAGGATGGGCGGGAAACTTGGGAGGCGGCAGAGCGCGTGGGCATAAGCGGGGCGGCTGTTCTAGTGGAAGATTCGGGCGAAGCGCTAGTGCGGAATGACTTGACGGCCACGGGGAGAGTTGAGTTTGAGCGGGTTCAGGGGCAGTTTCCCCGTTGTGAAGACCGCCACGCTTGAAGAACTGCGAGCCGATCCGGATTGCCTGGAGCGCTGGATCAGCGCCGGGGAAGAGGTGCGTTTATTGAAGAACGGGACGCTGTTTGCTATCGCAAGGCCGGCTGGTGAGAGGAAAGAGGGGGGAGGAGAGTGCGCCCCGGAGACCGATCGAGTGGCCGGATTTTGCTGCGAGACGCAGGAGACTCCAGGAACCCAATGATGGCAGGCCTGTCAGTATTGATAGTGGTTCATTACGAGAGGAAGAGTCCTCGCTGAAGCCGAGGGCTTGACGATTCCGCTTTAGTTTTTACCCATGCTCCTCTGGCGCGAAAAAATCCCTGATTCCTGGCTCCCGCAGATCCGCGCAAACCTGCCGGCGGTCCTGATCGACCACGCATACCTTGAGCGCAAAGCCGCAACCACCGCGCTGAGCCTGGAGAAATATGTCGAGCTGTACGACAACCTCAGCGAACTGAACGCAATCGCGATTGAGGAGCTGCAGCACTTCGAACTCGTGCTCGGATTGCTCCGCGAGCGGGGAATCAAGTTCACCGGTCCCCAGAAGAGCCCTTGGATCACCGCCATGATGAACGCCATCCGGAAGGGAAGGCGGCAGCAGGTGATCGACCATTTGATCGTCTGCGCGCTGATCGAGGGGCGCAGTTGCGAGAAGTTCCAGATCCTTTCACAGGGTGTCCGCGACATCGATCCGCAACTCGCGGATTTCTACGCGAGCCTCGTCGAGAGCGAGGGGAACCACTACGCGACTTATCTCATCATGGCGCGGCACATCGACGAAGCCGAGACCGCTCGCCGCCTCGACTTCTTCCTCGATCTCGACGCGGAGCTGATCCGCCAGCCAAACCCGCTGCCGATGCTGCACTGAGGAAGTGCCAAGTGCCGAGGGCGAGAACGCCGTAGCGCAGTCATCTTGACTGCGGGTGACCGGAGCATCCCTGCTCCGAGTC
>CBINJX010000991.1:0-2357 GCA_966251085.1 uncultured Verrucomicrobiales bacterium | reverse complement strand
ACACGGGTTCTGGTGTTTTCGGGGATATACGATCGGCAACGCCTCGTGAATGTACTTCAGGCGAGTCCGCATGGACTCGTCTTAAAATCCGATCCGCTTGAGATGCTGCGTGAGGCAGTTCACGTGGTATCGAAGGGCGGCTCGTATTTTACGGCTGCCGCAGCCTCTGTGCTCAACGATCTGCCGTTCATGCGGACGAACGATGTTCTGACCTATCGTGAGCGGGAAATCCTGCAATTGATCGCGGAAAGCTGCAGCACCAAGGAGATTGCCGCACGGCTATCGATCTCTCCCAAGACAGTGGAGAACCATCGTCAGCACATCATGGAGAAGCTACGCCTCCACGATGTGGCGGCCCTGACCCGATACGCTGCCCGGCAGGGATTGGTGGATATATCGAGCTAGAGACTCCGATTCGGGGAAGCCCCTCGTCTTACTCTTAATCGTACTCGTAATCTTAATCCCCCGAGGCGCCTCACCCGCAGAGGGAGAGTGGGATTAAGATTACGATTACGAGGAGCCCCGGCACTTCGGTCAGGCTTCAACGGAGAAGAGGGCGAACGCGCCGCAAACAAACGAAGTGTTTGCTCGAACGCCCCGCGCACTGGACAGCTGTCCTCCGAACTTTGAAAGTGCGTTCCCGATGCATCTTTCACCTGATCAAAAACTTGCTGGAATCCTTGCTCCGTTGTTTGCCCTGCGGTCGAGGAACGATTTAGGAGTGGGAGATGTAGGAGCCCTGCGGGAATTCATCGACTGGTCGGCTGAGCACGGATTCCGCGTTGTCCAGCTCCTTCCCGTAAATGAGACGGGGAACGATAACTCGCCCTACAACGCAGTCTCCTCAGTGGCCTTGGATCCGACAACGATCGAGACGACCACGACTGCACTCCCGGATTTGCGCGACGGCGATCTGGGCGAGATGGAGCGGGGGCTCGATTTGGGAGTGTTGCGACAGGGGCCGGTGATTTACCCGACGGTGAAGGCGCTGAAACGGAATCTGCTTCGCCGTGCATTCGATCGCTTCAACGAAGAACACTGGGCAACCGAAAGTCACCGCTCACAACGTTTCCGCGAATTCATGGAGCAGGAGGCGGCGTGGCTGGACGGCTACGCCCTCTTCCGCGTACTCATGGAACAGCAGGGGGGAACAGAACGCTGGGACTTCTGGCCAAAAGAGATCCAGACTGCGGCCGTTGCGAGGGAGTGGCTGAAAACGCTTTCGCCTGAGAAGCGCGAGGAATTGGATCACGAGATGCGGTTCATGAAGTACATCCAGTGGATCGCCTGGACGCAGTGGCGTGATGTGCGGACATATGCAGAGAGCCGCGGGGTAGCACTAATGGGCGATGTGCCGTTTGGCGTAAGCTACTACAGCGCGGACGTCTTCAGCGAGCCGGAGATCTTCGACCATAAATGGAGCGGGGGAGCACCGCCGGAGCCGCTCTTCAAGGATGATCCATTCACGGTGAAGTGGGGACAGAACTGGGGTGTGCCGCTGTATCGATGGGAGGTGCTGAAGAACCGCAATTACGACTGGTGGCGTCAGCGGGTCCGGAAGGTGCGCGAGATTTTCCACCTCTTCCGGATCGATCACGTTCTTGGCTTTTACCGGATTTACGGGTTTCCCTGGCGGCCACAGTTCAACGCAGAGTTTCTGCCTCTCACGCCAGAGCAGGCACGGGCCAAGACTGGAGGCGATCTGCCTCGGTTCCACGAGTACGACGACGAGACGAACATCCACTGCGAACTCAACCGCAAACACGGGGAGGTGCTTCTTCGTACTCTCCTGGAGGAAACCGGGGAGCATCGGCTCATCGGCGAAGATCTCGGGACGGTGCCGCCCTACGTGCGGCCGAGCCTTACTTCACTCGGTATCGCAGGTTTCAAAATCCCGCAGTGGGAGCACGAGTGGAACACGCATCTCATCTCGGGAAAGAAGTATCAGCAGCTCTCTGTGGCTACCTATGCCACCCACGATCACGAGCCGCTGAGAGCGATGTGGGATCGCTGGATGCAGACGATCAAAGCCGCAGAACACGGCGCCTCTGAGGCTGCGAAAGCACGCGACTGGGCATGGTGGGAGGTGCGGCGTCTTGGTGAGTGGGCCGGGTTCGACGTGCCGCGGAGTACGCCTTTCGACGAAGTCCATGAGAAGCTGCTGGCCGGCCTTTTCCGGTGCAACTCGTGGATCGCGATCTGCATGATCACAGACCTGTTTGCGACTTCGCAGAGGTTCAATGTACCGGGGGCGGTCGCTGAATCGAACTGGAGTCAGCGCCTGGCGACGCCGGTGAGCGCATGGAGAGATGATCCTGAGCTCGCGGCGAAGATGTCGCGTATTCATGAGATGCTCA
>CBINJX010000990.1:0-2358 GCA_966251085.1 uncultured Verrucomicrobiales bacterium | reverse complement strand
GCGCGCGACCAATTTATCCGTCGACAGACCGATCTCTGCACCGCAACCGAACTCGCCTCCATCCGTGAATCGCGTGGAAGCATTCCAGTAAACCGTCGCGGAATCGACCTCCGAGAGGAACTTCTCCGCAGTCGATTCATTTGCGGTGACGATGCCATCGCTGTGGTGGGAGCCGTGCTCTTCGATGTGAGTAATCGCCTCGTCCACGCTATCCACGATTTTCACGGCAAGGATCAGATCCAGAAACTCGGTCCGGAAATCCTCAGCCTTTGCCGCTACCACGCGGTCGGAACCGATCTTTGAAAGGATCGCAAGCGAACGCTCATCGCACCGGAGTTGCACACCCTTATCGAGCAGGGCCTTTCCGGCAGTCTCTAGAAACTTCTCAGCCACCGCACTGTGGATCACCACGGTCTCGATCGCGTTACAGACTCCCGGCCGCTGGCATTTCGCGTTGAGAACGATGCTTTCCGCCATCGCGAGATCTGCCTCTTGATCAACGTAGATCATGCAGATGCCGTCGTAATGCTTGATCACCGGCATGCGTGCATGGCTCACCACAGCCTCGATGAGCCCCTTCCCTCCGCGCGGCACGATGACGTCCAGATACTGGTCCATCGCGCAGAGATGCTTCACCGCTTCACGATCGGTAGTCGGGATGAGAAGAATCGAATCCGCTGGTAACCCGGCCTTTACGCACCCGCGGCTCAGTGCCGCCGCGATCGCGATGTTCGAGTTGATTGATTCCGAACCGCCGCGAAGGATCGTGGCATTTCCGGTCTTCGTGCAAAGCACCGCGGCATCACTGGTGACATTCGGACGAGACTCGTAAATGATCCCCACCACTCCAATCGGCACACGTACCTTGGTGATCTCCAGTTCATTCGGCCGTTTCCACTGCCGGATGTTCTCGCCGACAGGATCGGGAAGTGATGCCACCTGCCGTACCCCATCCGCCATCGCAAAAAGCCGTTTCGGATTCAGCGTCAACCGGTCTATCATCGCAGCTGAGAGGCCATCCACCTTCGCCTTCTCCACATCCTTGTTGTTGGCGACCAGGATCTCATCCGTCGCACCAATCAGTTCCTCCGCCATCGCCAGCAAGCCGCGGTTTTTCTGCTCTGTACTGGTTCGGGCAAGCTGCCGCGCTGCGGCGCGGGCACGGCGCCCATAATCGAGGATCTGTTCGGAAAGATTCATCGGAAAGAGGACTGTCTAATACGTAAAGCTGTTGAAAAGAAAAGGCCGGTGAGTTCTGCGGCCCCGGCATGATCCTGCTCGCGGACTACGGACAAGCCGCCAGAAACTCCGTCCCAGCGCCGGCTTCTCTGTTCAGCACGGCTGCAAACCTCCCGGGCGACCGGCCATTAGCGATCCATGTGGGAATGCCAGCCTCCACTGCAAGTTTCACCGCCTGCAGCTTGGAAACCATTCCGCCGACCGAAAGACGCCCCTTTTCATCCCTTGCGAGATTCGAGACTGCGTCCACGTCTTCCACCCGCGGTACGAGTTGACCGTTCTGATCAAGCAAGCCATCCACACTCGTCAGCAGAATCAGCAAATCGGCCTTCGCCAACACGGCAACCTCAGCGGAGAGGCGATCATTGTCGCCAAATTTCAGCTCCTCCACCGCCACGGAGTCGTTCTCGTTGATGATCGGGACCACGGAGCGCCGCTCAAACAGGCACGCCAAAGTATTCCGCGCATTGGCATAGCGCGTCCGGCTATCGAGATCACCGTGGGTCAGGAGCAACTGAGCTACATTCAGTTTATGCTCTGCGAAAAGGGTCGCATACGCCTGCATCAGTTTCGACTGGCCAACCGCAGCGCACGCCTGTCGCTGGGAAAGCGAGTCGGGTCTGGCTTCCAGTCCAAGTGCATTCAAACCGGCAGCGACTGCCCCGCTCGATACCACCAGGCATTCATGTCCGGCAGCGACTAACGCCGCCACCTCGGCGGTGAGCCGCCTGAGTTGGGCTTCGTCGAGCGTATTTCCTTCGGTATTCGCGAGAATGCCCGAGCCGAATTTCAGAACAATGCGCATGTCAGTGAGCTGTGAGCCGGTGTCAAAGGGTGCGCGATATACAGCGGTGCGTTCTCCCGATGCCAATACTTTCGCCCGGAGGCGCTAGAAAAAGTGAATAGTTGAGAGTTGAGGGTTGAGAGCCCTGCACCGGCAGATCCGAGAAGTGCAAATAATTGAGTTTTAGCTGATTACCGGGGGCATCTCAGTTTCTTGCAAAAAGCGGCCGGATGATGTGATCCTCTGCTCGAAGCACCAATGTGGCAGCGGCGTCTCTGCCCGGGAGAAAGGATCAACCGAGCGGCAGAAACCACAAATGGAGATGGAAAATGGGT
>CBINJX010000989.1:0-2363 GCA_966251085.1 uncultured Verrucomicrobiales bacterium | reverse complement strand
ACATACTCATCCCACTCCAGCACGTTTTTTGTGAGAGGTTGGGCGACTGTGACCGCTGCTGGAGGCGGTGCGCCTCCTCCAGCCGTGTTCTTTTTGCAACCGCTGAAAGCGGCGGTGGCTGCGAGGAGAGTCGCGAAAAGGAGATGCTTGCTCATGCTAGGCGTGGGACCAGTTATCCGGGCGGAGATAATCCGCATGAGAGCTGCTTCTTTGCAAATAATACGTGTGCTTAATTATTTCGATTCTTAGGAAAGGCTGATGATCGATCAGTGATGGGAGGAGAAGAGGTCGCAATCTTTCGCAGCTAAAAAACTTTATCATTCCCGTTGACGACGATGGAACCGGTGGCACTTTCTATCAGGTTTTACCCCAGTTGCGGATTCCTCCCCCAACAAGATACCGGGCTGCGCGAGCAGCCCGGTAAGCCGCCTCCAAAAGCTCTCAACCGTCGATAAACGGGGCGCAAACCTTGGAGTGCGGTGGCAAGCGTGGGCGAAGGCGGGGGCGCGACACCGCCTTGGAGGGAGATCGATGTGCCTGCGTGGAGGGCATATGGATCTGAGTGTGCAGGAACGTCGAACGTGAGCGGCGGGCTGGGCGGCGCTTGATCTTGGAGCCGTGCTTTCCCTTCAGGCACGGTCCTCCCTACCTTACCTACCACCGCCGCCCCTTCCGAAGGCGGCGTCGCGCCCCGCCTTCGCCCGCGCTTGCCGCCGCACTCCAAGGTCGCGCCCCGTTCATCGACGGCTGAGATGTGGAGAGATCTCAAATCGCGCCCCCAAAAACCGATCCGCTCTTAAAATCGACAATCGAGAATCATAAATCGAAGATCGGCAGAGCATCCCCCCGCTCCCGCTCATGTTCCCGCGCTGCCTCCATCGAGCCCTTCTCATCTTCTTCGCCTGCTCCGCAACCGCGCTCAGCCAGGCCGTTCCACTCACTCGCGAGGCCGTCCTCCAGGAAACTCTCACCCCGTACACCGGCCCGAGCGCGCGGGGCGTCGATACCAGCACGCTCACCGGCAAGCTGATGTGCGGCTACCAAGGGTGGTTCTCCTGCGGCAGCGACGGTGCAGATTTCGGCTGGTTCCACTGGAGCAGGAACCGCAAACAGCCGCTCGCACCCGGCAATGCCAAGATCGACATGTGGCCCGATCTCTCGGAACTCGGACCCGAAGAACGTTTCGCGACCGGATTCAAACACGCGGATGGCCGCACGGCGGAAGTCTTCAGCTCGTTCAAGAAACCGACGGTCCTTCGGCATTTCGAATGGATGCGCGACTACGGGATCGATGGCGCATTCGTTCAGCGATTTCCCGTCGGGCTGCGCGATATCAAGCTGCTCCGGCATAACAACACGGTGCTCGCCCACTGCCGTGAGGGCGCGAATCGCGCAGGGCGTGCTTATGCGGTGATGTACGATTTGAGCGGTCTCTCAGCCGGCCGCATGGACGAGGTGATGGAAGACTGGCGCGCGTTGCGTACGCGGATGCGGATCACCGAAGATGCCGCATATCTGCGTCACCGTGGCAAACCGCTCGTCGCGATCTGGGGCATCGGCTTTGGCGACGATCGCAAATACACTCTCGCCGAATGCCGCCGGCTCATTGAGTTTCTGAAGAACGATCCGGAGGTGGGTGGCTGCTCTGTGTTTCTAGGCGTGCCGACCGGCTGGCGTGAACTCAACCGCGACGCCGCGCCCGATCCCGCGCTCCACGACGTGCTGAAGCTCGCCGATGTGATCAGTCCCTGGACCGTCGGACGCTACCGCACTCCGCAAGAAGCCAAACGTCATGGAGAAAAAACGTGGCAGCCAGATATCGCCTGGTGCCGCGAACGCGGGATCGACTTCCTGCCGGTCGCCTACCCCGGCTTCAGCTGGCACAACATGCACGGCGGCCAGTTCGACGCCATTCCGCGGCTGAAAGGGCAATTCCTCTGGTCCCAGTTCGTCGCCGCCAAACGTGCCGGTGCCGATATGCTCTATGTGGCGATGTTCGACGAGGTGGACGAGGCGACTGCTATCTTCAAATGCACGAATGATGTGCCGGTGGGTGAGGGGGCGAAGTTCGTGACTTATGAGGGGTTACCGAGCGACTACTATCTGAAGTTGACGGGGCAGGGGGCGAAGTTACTGCGCGGTGAGCTGCCGATGAGTGATGAAATCCCGGCGGAACATTGAGTTCCCTCAACAAAACCTCGCCAAAGGGGCGGTAGATCGCTTCCACTGCGGGCCAGCACCACGACCGCCCCGAGATGTACGTAGATTGCCCTACCCGCGATTGCCGCACCCAGCTTTTCATTGCCTCCCTTCATGCCGCAGCTGAGGTTCGCTGCGGAGGATGTGAGGGGACATTCAAGATC
>CBINJX010000988.1:0-2378 GCA_966251085.1 uncultured Verrucomicrobiales bacterium | reverse complement strand
CGAGAGCACATCGATACCGCTCATGTCGGGGAGGCCAATGTCGAGGATGACTAGTCCGAATGACTCCTGGCTCAGCGCATCAAGTCCTCGCCGGCCGGAGGCACACATGGTGACTTCGGCGCCGAGGCGCCGGCAAACAGAGGAAAGTGCACTGGCGAGGGAGTGTTCGTCTTCGATTAGAAGGATGGGTTTCAAATGGGGCGGATGGGTGTTGATATTGAGAGTAGGAGGCGTGCTCACGCTGGTCCGCGCGAGCGAGCGTCTGAGGTGTTCGTGCGTTCCGGGATTACGGAATCGCAGGAATCAGGAATGTGACGAGCGCACCACCGTTCGGCCCGTTGGAAACGGTCAGGACGCCGCGGTGGGCTTTCAGGATCTCTGTCGAGACGCTGAGGCCAATGCCCATGCCGCCCTCCTTTTCCGAGTAAAAGAGTTCTGCATGTCGCGCGAGTGCGGTAGGCGAAAAACCCGGGCCAGTATCGGCAAATTCGATTTGCACGTTTCCGCCCCGATGCCTGCCGGTAATAGTGAGGGTGCCACCGCTGGGCATCGCATGAATTGCGTTCACGATGACGTTCCGCAGCGCCTGTGTCATCCGGCGGCTGTCTATGGTGACGAGGAGTTCCGGCTCCAGGTTCTGGACGATTTCCACCCCGGCATGCTCCGCAAGCGCCCGGTGAGCGCGCACAACATGCGCGACCAACTCCGCAAGATTTGCGGATGATGTTTGCGGAGGTATGGGGCGGGCGAGAAACATCCATTGGTTTACAAGGCCTTCGATTCGGGCGGTCTCATCGAGCAGCACCGGTAGCGCTTCCCGTGCCGTGTCCGAAAAATCTGTATCTGGCGCGGAATCAAGGAGCTGCGCATGGAGTCGGATAGCTGCCAACGGGTTGTGAATTTCATGTGCCAGACCGGTGGCCATGCGCCCGAGTAGCGCCAAGCGCTCGGACTGCGTACGGCGATTTCGTTCATCGCGCAGGAGCCCCCGTGTCGAGAGGTATGCCCGGGCCAATTCACCAATCTCATCCTTTCGTTCGACCCCCGGTGGGAGCGTTCGTGAATCCGAGGCTATCTGAGGCAGGTACTCGGTTAACAGGCGGAGCGGACGTACGACGCCACGGGAAATCACCCAGGCAAGGGCGACCGCCAGTATCCAGAAAAGGAGGAGAAGAGCCAGTGGCCCGGGCTGGAGAAAGAGTGTGCTTACGGGCTGGAATCGACGTGCCACAATGAGCGTGCGATCTTCGTCGAGTGCAACCGCGATCGCCTCCCAATCGCGGCCAGCTCGGACAATTCCTTCTTCGGGACTGAGGCGCTCGAGTTGAGGAGCTGCGGACACGAGATTGGCAGGGAGTGGTGGGACGAGTTCCAATCCTGGCGTTATCTTCATTTCTCCACTCCGTTGCGTGGAAACTTCCCATGCATGACGGCGGAAGAAAATTTGCATTCCAAGCGCACGGCTAAGGTCCTCTGCAACGCGTCGATCCGTGGGGAGTTGGGCAGCCTTGATCAACTCCGCATTTGTGCGGGCGAGTGTACCGAAAAGGTTGCGTGACTCACGCTGCGAATCCGCGTGAAGCAACACAACGATCACGAGCGATCCAAGAACGACAAACGAGAGGATCGGGATGGCGATGTGCAGCCAAAGGCCACGAGTACGGGGTGGGGACATGGAAGCCAGCCGAATAACATCGGCTACGCGACCAATGGGGCGAGGATTATTTACGTGGTCGGCGGTGTGGGAATATATCTGGTCCTTTTCTTTGAGTGGATAAAAAATGTTCCATGCTGCGGTTAAGAAATGTCCATTTCTGGTTCGGGTGGATAGGGAATGAGCGGTGCCTCGAAGTGTCGCTTCGGCGACCCAGGAAGAATTTTTCCCCTTAAGTGCTGCCGTCCAGCGAAGCAGATGGCTGGAGTGGAGTGCAGCCGTAAGCCGCTACAGTCCTTGATCGCGGAGTAGTTCCTCGGTTTCGCATTGAGCAAAAGGCGCTCTCCCGGTGGAGTCTGCGGATGATCAAAGCACGTTGATTGCCTCAATCTGGCACGACATCCGCTAACAGCTGCGCCGTGCACGAGGAGTGCCGCCCCCGCGCTTCCGGTCGTTGTTCTGAAAGTTCGACCGGGCTGGCATTGACACCCTCAAAAGCACACGCATTTATTCCCACGCACATGGACTCCCAACAGAACGAACCGTTCATGAAGAAGCTGCAAGCCAAGTTGGCGGCTTCACGTTTCTTCACATTCTCACTGCTTTTGCACGTCGTAATCGTCGTGGTGGGCGGTGGTGCGGTGCTCTTCCAGCAGATGTCGCCTCCGCCGGATTTCACCGCAGAAGGTGGCGGTGGAATCATTCAGGAATCTGCGACGATGGC
>CBINJX010000987.1:0-2380 GCA_966251085.1 uncultured Verrucomicrobiales bacterium | reverse complement strand
TCCCTACCTGCGCAAGCTGCCGGAAGATTCGCGACCAGCGAGGGGAGTGGCATCAGATCGAGGATTATATCGAGGAAAATAGTCAGGCGACTTTCAGCCACGGCATCTGCCCGGATTGTGCCGACGTGCTGTATCCCGGGTATGGCTTTGGCAAGCGGCGGACTGGAGAAGAGCGAGGGACGGCTGGGGGGAGTTGAGGCTCAGGAGACGCGGTTGCACAAATCCGGGCGGGTATCCTGCACGAGGCATCCGCGTTTTTTGACCTGGTCCCAATCCGGCCCGTTGCAGGATGTAATCCAACCCCCGACAGGGTAGAGGGTCGTCACGACCGCTACCGCGCACCCGAACCAGAGAAGATGGGGGAACATGCCCTCTGATCTCCTCATCCACCCCGGGCACGCTGGAATCGTACCCCACTCTGCCGCCCGCAGCTCCATGCGACGCGTCAAAGTGGGGCAGACTTGCAGCCTGAAATGGCAGGAGCCCCGCAGTTCACCCGTTTCCAAACACTTCCAACGTCACCCAACCGCCAGGGGATTCGCCTGCCTCACCGGTCCCGTGCCTGCCCCACCAGCGGTCCCAGATTCGTCATCCCAATCGGCGCCTCACTTCTGATATGCAGCTCGCGCTGAGGGAAGGGGATGTGGATCCCATTGGCGGTCAGCGCCTTGTTGATCAGTGTGTTCATCCGGTCCTGCAACACCATCCGGAACTCCGGAGCTCCCACGAAGAAACGTAGTTCGAAGTCGAGCGAGCTTTCACCGTGGTTCATAAAGAGCGCCTCGGGCATCGGATCCCTCAGGATTTCCGGCTGTTGCAGTGCCAGTTCGAAGAGGAGGCTCCGGACCTGGTCGATATCACTGCCGTACGCAACTCTGATTGGAACAATCATCCGCGTGGTCTTATCTCCAAGCGTCCAGTTCGTGACGTTCTTTGTGATCAGATCCTTGTTCGGAATGATCATCTCGAACCGGTCGGCCGTGGTGATCGTGGTCGCGCGAATGTTGATGCGGCTCACCGAGCCGATCACTTCTCCTACTTTGACAATATCACCAACACGCACCGGGCGTTCCAGCAACAGGATCAGGCCGCTGACAAAATTCGAAAAGATCTCCTGCATCCCGAAGCCGAGCCCGAAACCAACTGCAGCCATCAACCAGCCGATTTGGCTGAGATTCAGATTCACCGAGGCGAGGCCCGTAAGAGCGCCGATCACAAACAGTCCGTACTTGGAAATTGTCAGGACTGCATACCGCGCTCCGCTATCCAGCTCCAGGCGAGGAAACACCGCCACCTCGTAGATTCCCGGGAGATTGCGCACCAGCCAGACCGTCAGAACCATCACTAGTACGCACTGGAACAGATCTGCAACCGAGACCCAGATCACAGGATCGGCGCTCGCTTTCCAGACATGGATCGTGTCCAGCGCGCTGATGGCACGCTCATTCACGCCCCACCAGGTCGCCACCAGGAGCACAGAGGTTAGCATCAGGGAGGTTTTCAGGAACGCACGGATCTGCGTGCGCCGGTCGCGGGAAGCTCGAATCGGAACATCGCCGGGTGTGGCAGTCACTTCACCTCGACGACGTTCCAGGATCCGCAGGCTCAGCGGCAGAAGCACCCGATACAATGCCATGGCGGCCGCGACGGTCACCAGCGTGAGTATCGTGGCGCTGGCAATCTGGAAGGCGCCATAGCGATAGCCCAGCACATCCATCACCACGCTGCCGGCCAGGACCAGCAGCACCAATGTCGAGATGATCGGCCAATTGCCTGGAAGTCTCGGATTTTTCGGTGCTGGATGGAGATCACGCACCGCCGGCGAGGATGCCCGCACCAGACGGAAGGCGGGATACAAGAGGGCCACGCCAAATATCGTGAAACAGAGCCGCGGAAGCGTCTCGAGAAGAAACGGGGATTGCCGTAGCAGTGACCAAGGCACCAGCAGGAGCAGGCTCATCCACAAGGTGAACCTTGCCGCCACGTGCAGCGTACGCGCCGTATCGGTTGCGAGCCCATAATGCCTTTCTGCGATGGCGCCAGGGCGAATGAAGCTGCGGTTGATCCGCCAAAAGAAAGCCAGCAGTGTGAGTTGCAGTAGAAGCTCGGAGGTCACGCGACTGATTGTCTCAGGCAGACCAATGATCCGGACCGCGCCGGAGAAGACGCCGAGATAGAGCACGAGCACGCCAGCGCCTACCAACGCCAGCAGTGTCGCCTGTGTGCCCCGTCCTGCTTGTCCCGCCGAAGCTACCGCGCGGCGAAGCCTGCTGCGGAGTACAAAAAGAATCGGCGGCAAGATGACCAGTAACAGGACGCCCAGAAACACAGTAGCTGGTGTCCTCAGGACCGTGAGAGTTGCCTCCCGGTTGACCGGAGT
>CBINJX010000986.1:0-2388 GCA_966251085.1 uncultured Verrucomicrobiales bacterium | reverse complement strand
CTCGGCCGACGCCTTTGGACAAAAGAATTGATCAAATTATTCTTTCGCGCTCCCTAAGGCTGTCGCCAAAAGCAACGATGCCGGAATACTCCGCCGCCGGACAACAAACGGTGAGCGCCAGAAGAACAGCCAGGAGGACTTTGCGCATGAGAGAGGGAGGATCTAAGCTCGGCTCGAGGCATCGTCAATTCAGTACCAGCGCAGCCCGGGAGCGGGGCGGAAAGGGGATGGTTCGGTGCACTCCTTGTGATTCGCGGATGCCGGGTAGAAGGGTGAAACCGGTAGTGTTCAGCTCTGTTCCTCTTTCTGAGGTTGAAAAATGACTTGAGTACTGGCGCATTCCCAGAAGTTGCTTAGCCATGAGATCACTGTTGGCGTTTGGGATCATGGTTGCGTTGGCAACTCCGATTTACGGACAAAACGCTTCAGCCTCCCGGCACAGCCTTGGATTGGATGTACGGGTTGTTTCAAGCGGCGGTCCAGTACGCAGGACGTCCGATGCGAGCTTTGGTGGAAACAGAACAACGGTCGCAAAAGACAGCTATTCCAAGTCCCGCGACACAACGAGCGGTGCGGGACTGTTGGTGGAGGTCAGGAATCTTTCCGCAGCGTCGGACACGGCGCGGGTGGAGTGGTATTTCTTCGGGAAAGGTGTGACTAAGAATGGTGACGACTTCATTGCCTCCATCGGCTCGCGCGAAGTGACGGTACCACCAGCCGATGCCCAGAAGATCGAAGTCGATTCACCCGAGTTCACTAGCTTCGAGGAAAGAAATCTCACCCTTACAAAGACCAAAGGTGGCTCGGGTCGCGGGATGAGCACCAAGAAAGGCGGGGCAAGGATGAGCGGCTGGATGGTGCGGCTCCTCGTCGATGGTCAAGTCGCTGCGGTGCGAGCATCCAGTCCAAGTATGGAAGCCGCAGGACGGGATCCGGCGAAGCTGGCAGCATACCCGCGCAAATTGAAGAAGTACGCCTCTCCCAAAGCGCCCGAGCCAGCAGAATAACACTCCCACGGCTGAGCATGGTCCCTGCGGCGTCACAAGAGTACCATGCTCAAACTTCTGCCGAAAAGAAAGCTAGCCATCAGGAGTGAACGGGGTCTGCTCTAGAAAATAGACGCTCGACAGTGATATTGGTGGGATCATGTAGCGTTGAGCGTCAATTTTCTAGAGCTGACCCGGTCTGCACGGTCTGCACGATGTTGAAAAAAAAGGGGCGTCCGGATCTGGCTTCCGCATTTTACCTCGAGGGGTTGCGTCCTTCTCATACACGAGCGCTCTCAATAGGAACCTCGCCCGCGGAACACAACTCCGTTGGGGTTGGCACGCCTTTTTCCGCCGTACCCAGGGTAGCTTTGCAACCCTGGGCTCTGGGCCGTAATCCGTTCGGGATAGAAGGCCAGATTGGCGGATGTAAAAATGGCCAAAGTCGAGCTAAGGGGCTCTTATGGACAGTGCCGGAACGTAGATGTCTCGATGCTTCCGGAGCGGAGAAGGAGATTTCCCACTACCGAGGCAATCGCGGCTCAGACGGGTACGATCTTCCCTTCGCGCAGCCGCACTTCCTTCATAGTGATCCCGAGATCTTCCTGGTAACGCCGGGCCAGCCGTGTTTCGTCCTTGGTAAAGAGCGACACCGCCGTGCCTGCCGCCCCGGCCCGCGCCGTCCGTCCGGCCCGATGCACGTAGGCTTTGCTCTGGGTGGGCGGATCGATGTTAAAAACATGGGTCACTCCCGCGATATCCAAGCCGCGGGCCGCGATGTCGGAGGCGATCAGCACCCGGATTCGCCCGGCCCGGAAATCGTCCATGGCCCGCTTGCGATCTTCCTTGGCGAAAGCCCCGTGCAGATCTGCCGCCGCCACCTTGTGATGGGCCAGCTTGGCGCCTACGATCTCCGCGGTGGTGTTGCGATGGGCAAAAACCAGAGCCCGTTCCGGCGCCATAGCGTGGATGAGCTTGCGCAGGACGTCGGGTTTGTCCCGTTGCTCACACACGGTGAAGAGGTGCTCGATGTTCGGGTTCATCGGCTGCGTCGCGGTCTGCAGCATGACATGGGCCGGAGCCAGTGCCTTTACCTGCTCGGAGGTTTGCTCCTGCTCGGTGGCCGAGGCGAAGATCAGCTGCCGCTCGCGCGGAGCGGCCTGCACGATCCGGCGGATGGCGTCCAGACTCTCATCGCCAAGGAGGGTGTCGGCTTCGTCCAGCACGATGGTTTTGAAGGTGTTGGCCTTGAGTTTCCCCATGGTCACCAACTCACGGACCCGGCCCGGCGTGCCGACGGCAATCTGTGGCTTTTTCTTCAGCTTCTCAATCTGGCGATCCATCGACGTGCCGCCGATCAGGAGGAGGGTGCGGATGGGGATCCCGGCATTGACGGCCAGAT
>CBINJX010000985.1:0-2388 GCA_966251085.1 uncultured Verrucomicrobiales bacterium | reverse complement strand
TGGAGGCAGAGCGATGTGCCTGCGCAGAAGAAGTATCGAGCTGAGAGTGCAGGACTTCGTGCGGGAGAGGTGGGATGTGCGGTGCGTCCCATGCAGCCGCCTTTTCGTTTCAGGCACGGTTCTGCCTTCCGCCTCTTACCACCTTCGCCCCCCTTCCGAAGGCGGCGTCGCGCCCCTCCTTCGCCCACGCTTGCCGCCGCACTCCAAGGTTTGCGTCCCGTGGAGGAGAGCGAGATAGCGAAAGCAGAACCTTGGAGATGTGTGGAGACTACAGACCGCGATCCACTGCGCGCCTTCAATGCACACGCGGTGGCAATGCGACGAACTGCTCGCACTCAGCCAGCGTTAGGACAAGGGCGTGGGACGGAGGTTCCGTCAAGGGATGCAGGCTCAGGACAATACTCGCCTCGTGCTCAGGTATCAGACCACGGATTTGGCCGCTCTGCATCTCGGCCAGAGCGAGTGCCTCGAGCATCTCCTCCCGTGCGCCATGGATTCCTTCCGGGGCGAACAACCCGTAAAGACTCAGCGACCAGCCTTTGGCGCAGAAATAATCGACCAGGGTCGCGGCGACTGAAATGAGGCGCTCCAGTTTCCAGACCTTGGCTCCCGAGGCGGTATCGACCACCAGCGCCAGCTTGCGATTGCCAGCGGTGTGACGCTCCATCACCAGGAGCGACTGCCTTCGGGCACTGGCTTTCCAATGGACCGAATGCGGATGATCGCCCGGGCGGTACGGCCGCAATTGGGCCAGCTCGTCGTTGCCGGGATCAGTCAGGAGTGGATGGCTCTCCAGCCAGCGCTGCAGCTCGATTTCGAAAGCTCGGCGAATCTGACCAAGAGCCGGAAAGACGAGGAAATCGCATCCCGAGCCGATCGGGATCGTAGTCGAAATAAGGCCGAACGGCTGGCTGGTACTCACGCATAGGGGAGGCAGCCGATGGAGCCCGCGTCTGGGAAAACTGGTGATCCACGTGAGCCGGCTTGCAGGCGCTTTCTGCGAGCCCCGGGCCCCTAGACCGATCAGCCGCGCGGCGACCGCGTATTTCCGCTCCGTAGGTTGCCATGCCAGGAGAACGAAAGGCGGAGCACCGTTCGGGGCGGAGAGCCGTGCGCCAACTGTCGCACTTGCCACCGCGTGTGCCGAGCGGGGGAGCACCCATTCCCCGGAAACACCGTGCAGCGACTGCGGCGCTTTCCATCGGGCAATACCAAGCGCAAGCAGGAGCCCGGTAGCCAGGGCGGCTGCATAAGGTTGCGGCTGCCACGCCGGTAAAAGCAGGGTGGCGCTCAAAGGGATCACCAGCCCTAGCACACACCAACCTTGCCATGTTAGACGATGCCGGGCCGGAGGCGGCGCTGCCTCAGCGTGGGCCTTGGGCATCATCGCGGCACCGGGAGCGTTTCCAGGATCTCTTCGATCACGGTTTCCGGCAGCTGCCCCGCCCTCGGGGTGACCCGATGCGCAAGGGCGACCACTCCAACCGCCCGAATATCTTCCGGAATGACGAAGTCGCGTCCGTGGAGAATGGCACGTGCCTGTGCCGCCCGCTGCAAGCCGAGTCCCGCACGGGGGCTGGCCCCCTGTATCAATCCTTTGGCTTCCCGAGTCGCGCGAATGATCTCCAGCAGGTACTGGCGCACGCTGGTCTCCAGCGACACCTCGCGGGCAGCGGCTCGCAGTGCGGTGATACGGGCCCGGTCGAGCACCGGTTCCAGATGCGCGAGATCCTTTTCCGCACCATCGTGCATCAGCAGATCGAGTTCCGCGTCCGCATCCGGATACCCCAACCGGAAGGCCAGCAGAAAGCGGTCGCGCTGACTGTCGGGCAGCGAATAGGTGCCCACATGATCGAGCGGATTCTGGGTCGCCACGCAGAAGAAGTTCGGGGACAAAGCTCGCGGCGTGCCTTCCACCGTGACCTGCGATTCGCTCAGTGCTTCCAGCAACGCCGACTGGGTGCGCGGAGGCGTCCGGTTCAGCTCGTCCGCCAGCAGGATATCACAAAAGACCGGGCCCGGATGAAACACGAACTGGCCTTCCCGTTCCTCATAGATCGACACGCCGGTCACATCGGAAGGCATCAGGTCCGGAGTACACTGCAACCGCCGGAAACTCCCGCCGAGGCTTTGCGCCAGCGCCTTGGCCAGAGTCGTCTTGCCCACTCCCGGAATGTCCTCGATCAGCACGTGCCCGGAGGCCAGGAACGCAATCAGAACCCGCTCCACCGCCTCCGGCGAACCTCGGAAAACGCTGGAGATCGCATTGCTGAGCCGGGTGATTTCATGAGGAGGGTGCATGAGGGAGCCTCCGCGGAGTGTCGATTGGTGCGGAGGTGAAATCTAGGCGTTTTCGGACTGATTGTTCACGCCGCATAATTCATGGAT
>CBINJX010000984.1:0-2396 GCA_966251085.1 uncultured Verrucomicrobiales bacterium | reverse complement strand
TCATTGTTCTCGCGTGCGCCGGTGCCCTGGTTGCTGTCGTACCGCTCATGGGCCTCGTGCAGAAAGGACTGCTGCCCGCTACAGAGGAGGCGCAGTTTCAAATGAGCATGCGGCTCCCGGAGGGCACTACGCTCGCCGCCACAGAACTCGCCGCCGAACGCGTCGCACGCGAGATTCGGCAGTTCCCCGGTGTCGAGTACACGCTGCTGACTATCGGTGACAGTGACCAGCGCACGCCGAACCTTGCCAGCATCTACGTTCGCCTAGTGGATCCCACCCTCCGCAAAGAGTCGCAGGAGCAGGTCATGGAAAAGGTACGTCAGGAGATCGCGGCAAAGTACCCGCCCGAGTGGCGAATGAGCGTGATGATCGTTCCTGCGTTCAGCACCGGGCAATCTACAGCAAACGTCCAATATATTATTGCCGGCCCTGAGCTCGATCAGCTCGTGAGCGCCTCCGACGCCGCCCTCAAGGAGATCCGCAACATCCCTGGCATCCGCGACGTGGACAGCAGTCTTATCAGCGGGAAGCCCGAACTCACTGCGATCGTGGACCGCGTCAAGGCGGGGCAAATGGGAGTCAACATCGCGGATCTTTCCTCGACGTTGCGTCTGCTCGTCGGCGGAGTGGATGTCTCCAGCTACCCGGAGCGCGGCGAGGAATACGACATTCACCTTCGCGCCGACGCGAGGCACCGTGACCACGAAACTGCGTTAGGGCTGCTCGCTGTTCCGTCGGAAAAGAGCGGTCCAGTGCCGCTCGCGAACCTCGTGCGCTTCGAGGAACGCACTGGTCCCTCGCAGATCAATCACCTCAACCGCCGCCGTCAGGTCACGATCACGGCCAATAATGCACCCGGCTTTGGTGAATCGGAAATCCTGGCAGCGATTGATGCCGTTGTGAAAAAGCAGAACCTTCCCGCCGATTACCACACCGGCGCCGTTGGCCGATCGAAGGAACTGAAGCGCACCGTGAGCGCCTTCGTCACAGCGCTGCTAATGAGCTTCATCTTCATGTATCTCGTGCTGGCGGCCCAGTTCGAGTCGTGGATTCATCCGTTCACTATTCTGCTGGCACTGCCGCTCACACTTCCATTCGCACTGCTCTCGCTGCTGATCTTCAATCAGTCGCTGAACATCTTCTCCATGCTAGGTGTGCTAGTCCTTTTCGGCATGGTGAAAAAGAACGGCATCCTGCAAATCGACCATACCAACCAACTCCGCGCGGAGGGCATGCCAAGACTCGATGCCATTCTCCAGGCGAACAAGGATCGTCTGCGTCCCATCCTCATGACGACCGTCGCCTTTGTCGCCGGTATGGTGCCGATGATCTTCGCAAAGGGAATCGGCGCGAGCATGAACACGGCAATTGCAGGCGTGATCATCGGTGGACAGACACTCTCGCTTCTGCTCACACTGCTTGCGACGCCCGTGTTCTATTCGATCTTCGACGACGTCGCACATTGGCGTCGTCGCCGCGCAGCCGCAAGGGAGAGACAAGACGAAGCGACGCTGCCCGATGGGGAGATGGAAGAGGCAATCGCCCGGTAAAGCTACGCAGGCAGCTCTGTCCCGGGCTTGAACAAACGACGTCCTGCCTCTGCTCTTTCGTACGACCGGCGGTGGAGTGCGGGTACAAGCCCAGGACAGCCGATTGAGCAAAGGAACGGGATTCTGGCCACCTACTTTGCCACGCTCATATACCGGGAACGGTGATCGCATCCTGCGCCCAGGATCTCACGCCAATCCACGTAGCGGCGCCTTGCTGTCAGCAGTGCGCTCGATTTGGACACCCGCATTCCGCAGCATTGCCAAATGCAGGTCGGCGAAGGCCTCTCCATTGTAACGCACATGACGCCCCCCACGGATCATTCCATTGCCGCCCCCGGCCAGCAGGAGCGGGATGTCTTCACGGTTGTGCAGGCGGCCCCACGTTAGACCGCTACCATAAACGATCTGGCAGTGATCCTGCACGGTTCCGCCGCCCTCAGGCAATGCAGCGAGTTGCTGGAGCATACGCACAAAGATTTCAACATAGGCCTGATCGATGCGCTGCAGCTTCTCGAGCTTGTCGCGGCCTTCTGCAGTACGCGGGTCGAGATGCGCCAGGCCATGGTGACTTTCCTTCACGCCGATCTCATTCCAGCTGGCCCGTCCGGCCTCGTTGTTGAGCATGAATGTCGCGACTCGGGTAGTATCGGTGCGAAGGGCCAGCACGAGCAAATCGGTCAGCAGACGCGCGTGCTCCAGGTAGTTGGACGGCACTCCCGCCGGAAGTTTCATCTCTGGCGGAGCGTCCAGCTGATGCTGTGCGGCAAACTCAATCCTGCGTTCGATCGAGCGAACGGATTCGAAGTATTCGTCCAGCTTCTCCTTATCTACTCCACCTAGCTGGCG
>CBINJX010000983.1:0-2397 GCA_966251085.1 uncultured Verrucomicrobiales bacterium | reverse complement strand
GAGGGAGCGTGAGGGTGGGGGAGAGCGCGGTGCCCAGAAATCAGTAGTCAGAAGCCAGTAATCAGTAATCAGTAATCAGTAATCAGTCGCGATCGCTACGTGCCAGAGCGATAGGGAAGTACTCGGTGACAATGTAACTGAGTACTGAGCACTTGCTGCCCCGTGACGCGCCGTTCACATCGCCCGGTCTTCCGGATAAATCCTTCGCCAATCGCGTTGCGATTCTTGGGCAAATTTCTGAAAGGCGGCGAGATGGCGCGAGATCACTGTGGATGCCACGGCGACGTCGTCCGTGTAGCCGATCGGGCCGAGTGAATCCGGGATGAGATCGGTGGAGCGGTAGAAATACTGGAGCGCAAATGTCGCCTCCATCACGGCGCGGAAGGGCAGGTCCTCGTGCGTCGGGTCCTGCTTTGCAAACGCTTCCACCACGTCGGTCAGGAACGCGAGTTGCGCCTGGGCGTGAGGGAAGTCGGTTGTGTGAACCTCCCGGATTTTTCTACGGATCTGGGGCATCTCGGCGACGAGTAGCTGAAGAGTCTTTGGCGTTACGTTGGCCGTGGCGCGTTCAATGAATTCCACGAACTCCGCTTCATTAGCGGGAGCGCTGCGATTCGTGGCAGCTTCCAGGCATGCCTGCCGGGCGAGATCGGCCGTTGTGGGGGCGTCTGCGACGGGATCAGAAGGGTCGGAAGATGAGATATCGATGTCCATACGAAGGCCTTTCTCTCGCTTTAAGGTTTTTCGCTGCCGGGGAACGGCACGCGTGCATGGAAGTCGGCGCTTGAGCCGCGCCGGGCAGCGAATCGCTTTGCGGTAAGTAGATTTGAGAGTGTCGAATTGATGGCAACCAACGAGAGGGGCGCGTGAAGGCGGGGAGAAAGTGCTCGGTGCTCAGAAGTCAGTAAGCAGCCCAGCATCGACACACTCGCCCGCTTTGATCTGCCGGTGCATGTAGCGGAATCCGAACTGATTACTGACTCACTGATTACTTCTTTCAACACTCGTCATTCGGACTTCGTCATTTCCTCCGGGGTCCTCGCGGAGTGCTCCATGCGATACCAAAAAGAAGGCGGAATGAGCCGCCTTGAACCTGCTGACATCTGTATGGCCGCTTCATTTACCCAACGTTTCAAAGATATCGACCCACTGATCGAGCAGGCAATTTCACGTCTGGAAGCCGATGCGAATACATCAGCGCCACTGAAGGCGGTGGTGATCGAGTTTCAAAACAAGGCGCGGAAGGCGATCTCGCAGTTGAGCGGCGCAGATGAGCAGAAGATCCGGGATTGCGTGATCGAAGTGGAGCAGGCCGCCGACAGCGCGAAAAAGGCGGCTCAGGCGGATGATGGGATCAGTTCGGTCAGTCGTCAGGCGGTGCTCGAAGCTCATGGTGCGATGTGTGCCTTGAAGAGCGAGCTGATGGAGCTGAGTGGCTCGTGAGTTTTTCCACCCCGCCGTCTCCTGCCGCGAACTCCTGCACGGCAGGAGACACTGTTTGCGCTCCGAGGTTAAGGGATCTTCCTATTGGAAGCTAAGGGCCGTCCCGTGCTGCATTTACGCCACTGTGTGCAATGGTTGTCAGCATGAGACTGCTGCCAATGAAGTTTGTGGCGGGAATCTCCGCTGTGGTTTTCCAGAGTGTCGTGCTGCTGTTGCCGCAGATGGATACCGTGGCTCATCCGCAGAGCAATACGGCTCAGCAAAAGCTATCAAAGGATGCGGATCACTCCAGGCACGATGCGTACGGCCCGCTTTCAGAAGATTGTGACGGCGGTCTGATTGAGCGCTGAGGGCATTTCTATGCCCCGGTGTATCTCCTTTATGATCAATCCGATTCACCGATTTCGTGCTCTCTGCTGTGCAGTTTCCATTGCGCTCAGCGGCTTTTCACACGTTACCTACGCGCAGTCCTCATCGCCACCAGAAGCGGAGAGTTCGGAGAGGAAAGATATCTATAAGGACTATACCCCTGCTGAGTTCGAGAAGCTGGAGGCGGCACAGCAGAAGATCGACCTGAAGAACTTCAAGGAGGAGTTGCTCTCCGCAGCGATTTTTCACGAGACCAATGTCCGCCGTGCCAAGCATGACCTCTCCAAACTCGATTACCATCCGAAGGTCGGTGCTGCCGCGGAGAAGCATGCAAAGCAGATGGCCGAGGGGAATTACCTCAGCCACGGGACTCCCAAGCAGCGAAAGAACACAACTCCCTATGAGCGGCTGAAGCAGCAGGGGCTTAGCCCGCGCTTTTCGGCCGAGAACGTCGCGTTCAATTTTGTCCTCCAGTACGAGTCAGGGAAACCGTTTTATATCCGGGAAGAAAATGGGCGCACGGTGTATTCGTACGAGCCGGAAGGAAAGCCGCTGGAGCGACATACTTATCTGAGCTTCGCGGAT
>CBINJX010000982.1:0-2402 GCA_966251085.1 uncultured Verrucomicrobiales bacterium | reverse complement strand
TGGTCAGGGCTGCCCAAACGATGCGTCAAGACGCCGCCTGGCGTGTCGCTTACGAGCTAACACTAAAATATTCACCAAATCGTCGAATTAGCAATGTGCCAAGTTCTGGTAATCTCGCTGGACAAAGCCTGCGGGGACGAATGTATCTCGAAGTGCCGCCTCAATTTGGTGCAATACCGCTCGAAGTATTGCAGGTTGCCAAACACCTAGGCATTATCATACGTGACATCAATGGACATGTATATTAACGCTTTTTCAAAGCTGCCATAACGGCTATGAAAAGTATCCCCGGATACCACCATGTACGTTCTGGAACCGTCGATGTTTTCGCGCAAAATAACGGTGAGTTTGTACAGGTTTGGAGCTCTGCGCCGGACGGAGATTTCGATTCACCAGCGCAGGTTGTTCTGTCGTACCTAAGAACCGAATTCGGACCCGCTCAGGTAGAAAGGACTCTACAGCTGGAGGGCGGTGAGTTTCGTTCACTGGAGCTGAGAGGAAGGCAGCGGGTTTTCTGGTATCGCGACACTAATAAAGGTTGCCGACGGGAATATGAGCTGCCAAGTGGTTTTGTTTTGGTTGACGACTGTGTTCAAGGAGTATCCATAAACATCATCTGGAGCAGTTCGTGGGATAGTTCAAGAGGCATAGCGGGCAAGCCTCTGACCGATAAAGAAGTGATAAGGCTGCAGGAATCGGGGGGGTACTGGTTTAAGGTTTACTCTCAATGTTCTGCACAGTGTGGAGACCAAGGAGGCATCGCCTTTGTTGAGTTCTATAAGGGAACAGCGCTCGTGAAGGCTGTCGAATACCATGCGGGCGCAGTAGCCAATTGCACATCTTATAGTCCGATCAGGGAATGACCGAGTTGATGAGGACGAGTTCACACGGGGTCAGCTCTGAATAGGGCAACCAACCGTGTGCGTGTTGCTGCGGTTGAGAGAATCGAACCCGCTGCTCGCTTCTTGATCTCGCCGGGCTGAGCGTTCGTGCGTAGCTCTTGTCTATCCGATGTCTCATCCCCTAGCGCAACTACATCTAACGCTGTCCTCGTCAACCTCGGCCGGGACGAACCCGCGTGCGAAACGAATGAAGAGACGCGGCTTGCTCGCGCTGGATGCGCCCGTGGGAGCGCAGCTTTGGGGCGTGGTTGTGATGGGATGGAGGGATAGACACCAACCCCTTTGGCGAAGCGCAAAGTAAGCGCCCGAGTAACCGCATCTACCGGTGTGTGAGTGAAGGTGTCAGGCTCGTGATCGATGCGAGCCATAACAGCGATTTACCGAAGAAGGACCGAGGAAGAATGGGATCGGATTGCCGGCGAATACGTCGAAAGCGGTCTTACACAACAGGCGTTCTGTAAGAGCCGTGGATTGGCGGTTTCGAGTTTGCAAGGGGCGCTGCGCCGGATTGTGCAGCGCGAAGAGGAGTTAGGCGCATCGGAGGCGATCGAGTTTGTGGAGGTGGATATCCGGCCGGGAGCGGTGAAGGCGTCGCAGGGACAGTCCTGCGCGCAGACGCTCTATGAGGTGGCCTTTGGCACGGGAGCCCGGTTGCGGCTTTGCCGCGGGTTCGATGTGGAGGAGGTGCGCCTCCTTCTGCAGTTGCTGAAGGAGGTGGAGGGCTGATGCTTGGAGTGGGAGCAGCGACCCGGGTCTACCTGGCCGTGGGAGCCACGGATATGCGCAAGGGCTTTGACGGCCTCTTTGGACTGGTGCGTCAGCGTCTGGAAGCCGATCCGCTCTCGGGCCATCTTTTCCTGTTCTGCAACCGGCCCCGGACCCGGCTCAAAGTGCTCTTCTGGGATGGAAGCGGACTGTGGGTCTGCGCGAAGCGCCTGGAGAAGGGCTGTTTTTCGTGGCCGAACGATCCGGGCCAGGGAGCGCGGGCGTCCATCAGCGCGGAAGAGTTGGCGCTGCTTCTCGGTGGGATGGACTTGGAGAAAACCCGGCGCAAAACGTGGTGGCGGCTGGAGCCCACCGGGGTGCAGGCGCCGGAGAAAACTGCAAGCAAGGGAAAGCTATAACATGTAACCGAGAATACTTGTTTCCCGCCCCTCCGATCCGCTAAAAAGAGCGCCGTCTTGAACCCCGCGCTCCTTGCCCACTTGCCTCTGGCTCTACGCTCCAAGGTGGAGCAGGAGTGGCGTCGGCTGGAAATGGAAAATCAGCTGCTCAAGGAGCAGTTACGATTGCTTCAGCTAAAGAAGTACGGCCCCAAGAGCGATCAGCTCAGCGATGCGCAGCTTGCGCTGCTGGACGGCGAGCCTGGAGTGAGCGCGGCGGAAGTCGCTGCCGAGGCGACCTTGAGTCCCGAGCAGAAGTCGCAGGATGAAAAGATCCAGAAGCGCGAGAAAGAGAAGCGCCCGCATCCCGGACGCAACGAGTTGCCGGCCCACTTGC
>CBINJX010000981.1:0-2404 GCA_966251085.1 uncultured Verrucomicrobiales bacterium | reverse complement strand
CCGGAAACTCCTCATGCACCGCATCGGGACGGTCCAACAGGGACCAGCCTGTTTTCAGTCCCAGCACAAACCAACCCAATGCGACAATCCCAACTGCGAAGATGGTGTCGCCAACCACCCGGAGCCACCGCAGGACATCCATCAGGCCGCTCTGCATGAATTGCGCGGAGCGCGCGTACCACATGCCGTATTCCACGCTGGCCCAGGTCTGGAGAATGCCGACGGGAAGGACGGAGATCAGTACCATCAGCGCGAGGCCGATGTTGATCCACCAGAAACAGAATGAGAGAGGCTTGTCTTTCCACTGCCGGTGTACGGTGAGCCCTTTGAGGCAGAAGAGCATGAGGCCGATTCCCAGCATGCCGTACACACCGAACAGCGCGGTGTGGGCGTGAACTGGAGTCGTGTTGAGACCCTGCATGTAATACAGAGCGATCGGAGGATTGATCAGGAAACCGAAGAGGCCCGCGCCAACGAGATTCCAGAATCCAACCGAGACGAAGAAATAGATCGGCCATCGATATGCCCGCACCCAAACCTCGGATCGGGACAATGACAGGTTCTCATACGCCTCGAAGCCGATCAGAGTGAGCGGCACAACCTCCGATGCGCTGAACGTAGCGCCCAGTGCGAGAATGGCTGTGGGTGTACCCGAGAAGTAGAGGTGGTGAAAGGTTCCAACGATACCACCACTGAGAAAGATGGTGGTGGAGAAAAGCACCGCCGCTGTAGCCGTCGCCGGCTTGAGGAGTCCCATCCTCGTAAAGAGGAAGGCGATCACCACAGTTGCGAACACTTCGAAGAAGCCTTCCACCCAGAGGTGGACCACCCACCAGCGCCAGTACTCTGCCATTGCCAGATTCGTCTGGCGCCCCCACATGAGCCCCGCCGCCCAGAACAAGGCAATCGCCGCCGACGCAATCAGGAAGAGCGCCAGCATGTGACGGTTTTCGCCTGGCTTTTTGAATGCCGGCCAGATCGCGCGGCACATCAGGCCCAGCCACAGGAAAAGGCCGATCAGCAGAAAAATCTGCCAGAAACGTCCGAGATCCACGTACTCGTATCCCTGGTGACCGAACCAGAAGTTCATCTCGTATCCCATCTTCTGGCGTGTGCCGTACCAGGTACCAAAGCAGGAGCCCACGACAATGATGAGCAGGCAAACGAAGAGGAAGTTTACACCAGCGCGCTGGTACTTTGGTTCATAACCCGAGACGGCAGGTGCGATGAAGAGCCCTGTGGCCAGCCATGCAGTGGCGATCCAGAAGATTCCAAGCTGTGTATGCCAGGTCCGCGCCACGGAGTAGGGGAACCACTCGGAAAGGGGAAGTCCGTAGAAGCCGGAGCCTTCCACTCCATAATGAGCGGTCACCGCTCCGAGGCCGACTTGCACGACGATCAGTGCGGCAACCACCCAGAAATACTTGAGTGTTGCCTTCATGGAAGGTGTGGGTGTCAGCGCCAGCAATGGATCACGCCCGGGTGGACGGAAGTGCTCGTCTTCGGAATGCTTGAGCACGGCGTAGTACCATGCCAGCGCGCCGATGCCGGCAAGCAGGAGAACAAAACTGATCACCGACCACACGATGATCGGTCCCGTCGGGCGATTCCCCACCAGTTCCTCGGGTGGCCAGTTATTCGTATATGTCACCGGTACCGAAGTGGGCTGCCCGGCAGCGATATTCACCGGTTCCGTGGGACGCTGGGTTACCGTGGCCCAGGTCGCCCACCAGAAAAACGCATTCATCTTCGTCTGGCGATCAGGGTCCCGAACTGTGTTTGTCGCAATCGCGTAGGCATCGCGGAGCTGCGGTGGCGACATCCCCGCATCCGCGTATCGCGCAACTTCATCGGGGAAGGTTTGTGCATTACCAAACAGCGCCGCGTAATAGCTGCTCTGCAGCGCGAACGCTGCCGCGCGATCTTCGGAGATCACAATGGAACGGGAGTCCGGATCATACGTGTTCGTGCGCAGCTCCGTCTTGAGCCGGTCCTGGAGAACCGCCTGTTGCGCTGCGTCGAGTTGTTGGAACGGCTTGCCATGCAAGCTCTGCGCCCACCGGTCCATCAGTAACAAGGCTTCGCGATGAAGCCAGTCGGCGGTCCAGTCCGGAGCGACATAGGCGCCGTGTCCCCAGATGCTTCCCACCTCCTGCCCGCCCATCGATTGCCAGACGTTCTGGCCGTCCAGAATATCCTGCCCGGTAAACAACACTTTTCCATCCCGGGTTACCACGCGATCGGGAATGGGTGGCGCCTGCCGGTACAGCTGCACACCATAGTACCCGAGGATGGCAAATGAGCCGAGAATGACGATGCCGAGAGCAATCCAAAGCTTGAGGTATCTCATAAGTAGTTTGCCGAGGCCGGTTTGAACCTATCCCGAATTCGCCCTGTATGTACG
>CBINJX010000980.1:0-2407 GCA_966251085.1 uncultured Verrucomicrobiales bacterium | reverse complement strand
TGCACTCGGGATGAACTCGTTGGGCCTCGGAGGCCAAAGCTTTGGCCAGCGTGGCCAAACGATTCCCCTCCGGGTGCAAACGATTGAGGAATGGCTGCAAATGATTGGCCTTTTCCTGCAAACGATTGCGAAAAATGGCCGAAGCTTCGCAGACTTTCTGCCATCGTTTGCAGGATTTCTGCGGTGCTTCGCAGGAAAAGGCCGGTGCTTCGAAGCAAATGGCCACTGCTTCGGTGTCTGTGGCCAAACGTTTGCACCTGGAGTGCAAATCGGTGGTTTGCACGCCCGCGAGGGTGCATCCGGAGGCTCCGCGGCCATAGAAAGCCCAATCTCTCGCCACTCATATTTGCGCACACCAGAGGCGGTTCATGCTGGAAATAGAGCTTCCCCGCGCCTAGCACTGCCGACCAGCGACATACGGTATGAACGCGCGTCCCCCCACCCCGGCCGGCTCTCAGGCTCTCCCAGCGATCCCCCTCAAGCGACCTCCCGCACGACGACTGCGCGTGTATGCGTTCGATCCGAGCCTTTCCCTGCAGCTCGAAAACGCCTTCATCAATCACGTCACGCTGAAGGTGCCGTGGGAAGATGATTGCGCGACGTGTGGCGACATGCTGCAGCCGGGTCCGGTGGGAGAGTATGTGGAGGTGATCGATTTCGATCCGGCCAGTGAATGTTTCTATGCGCCGGTCGATCTGAATCAGCCGTATCTGCTCGCGCAGGACGGATTGGAGCCTTCCGAGGGCAACCCGCAGTTTCATCAGCAGATGGTTTATGCGGTGGCGATGACCACCATCCGGAAATTCGAGCGTGCGTTAGGACGGAAGGCGCTCTGGGCGCCGCGACGTCCGCCATGGAGACCGGGACAGAAGCGGTACGAGCAAGAGCAGTACGTTCAGCGGCTTCGCATTTATCCCCACGCACTCCGGGAGGCGAATGCCTACTACAGTCCGGAGAAAAAGGCGCTGCTCTTCGGCTACTTCCCCGCCTCAGAAACTGATGCACGCCTGCATCTGGCGGGCGGCACCGTGTTCACCTGTCTGTCGCACGACATCATTGCGCACGAGACCGCACATGCGCTGCTCGACGGGATGCATCGGCGGTTCAACGAAGCGAGCAATCCGGACGTGCTCGCGTTTCATGAGGCATTCGCAGATATCGTCGCGCTCTTTCAGCACTTCTCGTTTCCCGAGGTATTGCGGCATCAGATCGCCAAGACGCGCGGTGATCTCGGCACGGAAAACCTCCTCGCGCAATTGGCGCAGCAGTTCGGAAGCGCGATCGGCTCTCATGGCTCCCTGCGCGATGCTCTGGGATGGAAGGAAAACGGTGTCTGGAAACGGGCTGAGCCGGATCCATCGCGGATCAATGAAACCTTCGAGCCTCACGATCGTGGTGCGATCCTGGTGGCGGCGGTCTTTGATGCGTTCGTGTCGATCTACAAACGGCGCACCGCAGACCTGCTGAGAATTGCCACCAGCGGCACCGGTGTGCTGGCGGAGGGCGCGCTCTCCCCGGATCTGGTGAACCGGCTCGCGACAGAGGCCGCAAAGTCCGCAAACCATATCCTCACGATGTGCATTCGCGCACTCGACTACTGTCCGCCGGTGGATCTCACCTTTGGCGATTATCTGCGCGCTCTGATCACTGCCGATTACGACGTGGTGCCGGATGACGATCTCGGCTACCGGCTCGCAATCGTGGAAGCGTTCCGCGCGCATGGGATTTACCCGCAGGATGCGCGGAGTCTTTCGGTGGATAGCCTGCTCTGGGCGCCGCCGGCTACGGATGATTTCCAGCCGGTGTTCATCGAGTTTCTCCGGCATGAGCTGGATGCGATTCGCCGCTGGGATCTCAGCCGCGACCGGAAGGTGATTTTCGAAGAGATGCGTTCACTACGGGCGCGGCTGCACGAGGAGGTGAAGAAGAATCCGGATGGGGCAAAGTGGCTGCTCAAGGGGCTACGGCTGCATGAAGATCAGGCGCGCTTCGAGGTTCACTCCGTGAGGCCCGCGCGTCGGACCGGTCCCGACGGTCATACTCGTGTCGATCTGGTGGTGGAGATCACACAGCATCGGCGCGGTTACTTCGATCCCGCCGAGCAGGAACAGGCAGATTACAACTTTCAGGAAGGCCTGCCCGTTCACCCACATGACTTCATCTTCCGCGGTGGGGTCACGCTCATCATCGATCTCGAGACCATGCGTGTCCGCTATTACATCAGCAAAGACATCACAAACGACGACCGGCTTCGACACCAGCGGGAATTCCTCTCCGGGGCGAACAGCATCTCGCTCCGTTCGCTGTACTTCTCCTGCGGTTGTGCGGAGGAACCGTTCGCGCTGCTGCATCGCTCGGCTGAAAAGGAGGTACTCGGATGGGCAAACTGATTCCGAAGGACGGCAAG
>CBINJX010000979.1:0-2417 GCA_966251085.1 uncultured Verrucomicrobiales bacterium | reverse complement strand
GGTCAAACCAACCAGCATCTTCCTCATTTTGCAGGAAATACTCTTCATCCTGCCCCATGGCCGGAAGAATCGCCGCAGGGCTCAGGGCTAATGCACTGGCGACAACCGCCGCCCGCATTGTGGAACTGAAGAATGTAAGTCTCTTCATATGATGATCGGGTTTTGGTTAGAATGCTGATTGATCCCGGGTCTCGATGCTCGGCTCGGAAGAGCCGCTTTCACCCGAGCGTTCCTGTTGTTGGCTGCTGGAGCCTTGATTCTGCTGGGGACTCTGGCTGGAGCTGCTGCCGCTCTGCGGAGTCGTTACTGTACCCGAGCTGCGGGAAGCATCGGTACTGCTCCCTTCAGTCACCCCATACTCTCCACTCGTGCTGGAGCGCCCCGGCATGCTGGTCGCATCCTCCTGTTTCATGCCGCGGCTCGGTTCGCTGGCCGCCGTCCCGGACTTGCTCTCTGATGGAAGAACCTTCGATGCCATCACGACCGGCTTACCGTTGATCTTGGCGGTCTTGCCGCGAATATTCACGTGATCGTTCTTCTCGAGGCCCAGCTCGGTCAGGGTATGCGGTCCGAGATCTACGAGTTTGGTTTTCCCTTCATCCGTCTTCAACTGGATGAGAGTATGCTTCTGATCGCTCCCCTTGAGGGATACCGCACGGAAGTCGCTGATCGTTCCGCTCAACCGCTTCATCTCCTTGTCCGCACCCTCTCCGGCCTTGGCAGTGCGACTCTTGTCCATGCTCTTCCCTCGCTTCACGTCCACGCTCGATCCCTCATGGGAGATTTTTTGAGCGAACAGGATCGGCCGGCCGCGGATGACTCCTGTCTTGGCACTCAGCGTGATTTCGTCACCCTTTTCGAGATTGAGCTTCGAGAGGTTCTCGCGCGGACCGAGATCGGCTACCACGGTGCGTCCGCTCTCCAGATTCAGCTTCACCAGAGTATTCTGGAAGCTGCGATCCTTCCGATCCTTCAGCGTCACATGCCGGAAACCTTCAATGGTTCCCTCGAAGGTCTGTGCTTCCGTGCGAGCCGCCTGTGATCCGCCTTTTTGCTCCTCCCACTTGCCGGTGGTCGGATTCAAGATCCAGATGCTCACCACCTCCGGTTGCCGGTCATAATCGAAAGTGCTTTGCCAGCCTCGGCCACCGAAGCCCATGCTCGCGCCCTGGCCCTTCTTGGCATTGGCGCACATGCCACAGTGTTTGCCGCCCGCAGAGGCCGTCCCGGCCAGGGCCATCGAACATGCCGTCAAGAGTGCAAGATAACGTTTGCTTTGCATTGTACGTTTTCTCCTTTTGGTTGAGATATCCATCGCGGTCCGATGGCGGAGGAGCCGCGGACCGCGCTCTGTTCAAAAAGAGTTACGGGGCGCAGGAGAGGAAGGGTTCCCGGGGAGGATATTTGTAAAGGATCCTCCCATAGCGGCCTCAGGGTTGCACCGCAGCTCGCGGTAGAACGTCCGAGTGTTCGCGGAAGGAGAACGGGTGTCCATGGGACGGATAGGTCCCTTTGGACTCATGCATCCTACCCGATGATCACCTCATTCCCCTCGCGCCGGTGCGAGCGCCGGATCATCGAGATCGAGGCGGTAAAGGATCTGGTTATAGTCATAACGCGGCGTCTGCTGCGGCTTGTCTGCAAACTCCGCAGTGTAGGTGCCTTCAAAAAGCAGGATGGGCGAATCCGCAGGCGTGAACTCCGGATGCAGCCGCGGATTGTAGAACGTGTAATTGTTATGGCTCAGCACCTTCACAGCCTTACCCCATGGACCAGTGGGAGCATCGGCTTCCGCATACCACAACTCGCCAAAGACGGACGGTTTTCCAAACGCCTCCATGAACACGGTGACCCAGCGTTTGCGGAAAGGATTCCACGCAATCGAACCGGTGTGCGGTTTCACGGCTTTGCCATCCGAGGCTGAAGCCAAGCTCGGCTGCGGCTGCAACACTTCCCAAGTAGTGGGATCCTGCCACGCCTCAAATGTGGCGGGGCAGCGGAGCGCCGGCAGTGGGTTGCCAAACAGGACCCACTCCTTCCCTTGCTCATCCTTCCAGAAGGCAGGATGTCCATCCGGCACCGGTGGTTGCTTTGGAGACTTCTCCGATTTCGTCCAGAGGAGGCGATGTTGTTCAAAACTCTCGGTCTCATCATTCCAGACGCACAACCCGCACTCGTATGCTTCCAAGTGATTGCGGACTTTGATGTACGTTCCAACTAGCCGAGGTTTACCATCCTTGTCGGGAAGGCTCACGTAAGCGCTCACCCAGGTCGGACCGGCTCCCGGCATCTTAGCGACTCCTCGTGGTGCACCTTTCGCGTCTTTAAAATGATCAAACTTCAGCCTGACCGGTGGCTCGAATGATGTGAGCGGCTGTACGGCGGTTGTCGCGCTCGTCATGTCGAAGATCCCGAGC
>CBINJX010000978.1:0-2438 GCA_966251085.1 uncultured Verrucomicrobiales bacterium | reverse complement strand
ATCCAGCACCTCTCTCTCCCGCTCGCTGATCATTTCACCACCCACGGCGAGATGAAGGCGGGCGTCTGGCACCCGGGCAACGACTTCCCGGAAAGCTTGGATCAGGAGATCGTATCCTTTGTTCCGGGCCAGGCGTCCCAGCGCCAGGATCACCTTTCCTTCAAACCCGAGGCGTTTGCGAATCTCGTCACGCTCTCGTGCGCTCACCGGCGAGAAACGATCCTCATCGTACCCCGGCGGAACCATCCGGATCTTCTCCAGGGGCACGCCGTAATCTTCAATCAGGATGTCGGTCTGCAGCGGAGTGGTCGCGAGAACGAGATCCGCATCGCAGTAGAGCTGCTTTTCACGCGCGTTGCGGACGCGAAAATTGTAGAGCCGATCGAGCTTCACGCGGTCCTTCGCGATCTCGTCCTCCATCTGACGCATCTTCCAGATGCCTAGCGAGTGCGGAGTGTGGATGTGAGGCACCCCGGTCAGCGTCGCAAGTGCGCGACCGGCGATACCACCGTCCCAGTAATGGCTGTTTACAAAGTCGTACTGCAGGCTGTGCCGCGCGATCAGGCGCAGCGCCCCGTTAATCCAATCCGAGAGAGCCTCGTAGAGATACTCCTTCGGAATGAACTCCTCCCCGCCGCATGGCACACGGATGATACGAACGTTCTCATTCACCACATCGATCTCCGGCTGATCCTCGAAGCGCCGGGTCCAGATATCGACGTGGTAGCCAAGCTTCGCGAGCGTCTTGGAAAGTTCGAGCACATAGACCACCTGCCCGCCCGTATCCGCCGCACCTAGCGGAGGATTTGCGGCGACATAGCCATGAGTGGAAACCATCGCGATCCGACGCGGCTTGATAGAAGAGTCCACCGGGGCACCCTTTCGCACACCGCGGGCGTCCGCGGTTCGGGCGGGGAGGTACTTGTCGAGAGAAAGGTCAACGATGTTACTCATGCAAGTTGCCCGCCAGTTTCAGTTAACGAAGTTGCCCGGCGGTTGCCTTGGGATTACAACGGGGTAACGCCGCCTCGACAGAGCACGGTCCGCAGCGAGAGGACGTCACGCTTTGGAGTTCTTAATCTTAAATGTACTCTTATTCTTACGCCCTGCTTCCGAAGCTACGGGCATGAGAGATTAGGATTAAGAGGGAAGCATCCTTCTCATCGCGCTGAATGGCGCTCGCTTCCACGTGGCAAGCGAAAGGCACCGAACCCGTAGGGTGCCACAGCCTCTCGCAACACCGGTCATGATGTCGCATCGCACGTCCCCCCGGCCGGGGTGCATTGTTTGTTGATCCTGCTCCGGTGGTGCGCGCTCGTTCCTCGTGCGTTCCGGCTACAAGTTATTAACCCTCCGGATTGCAACAGCGAGCGCCCGACGGCTCCGCCCGTTAGTCGATCTCGATCCCCTGCTGTTGCAATATTTCCTCCTCCAGAGAGAGGTCAAATTGTGCCAACTGGATGGTCCCTTCAAATTCGTTGGAATAGATGGGAGTGACAGCATTCAGCTTGAACCGCAAGCTGGTCTTGAACTCACCAGAATAGCAAGGAGCGGAGAACTCCCAGTAGCTGCCGCTTGGAAGGTGAACATCCCTGTAGCTGTTGCCGCAGAAGGCGATCGGCAGCGATTCGATGGAGCGCCACTGCCCCGTTGGATCCAGCGCTTCACAAATGAGCGGAAGGCGTGCGTCACACGCCTCGATTTCAAATTCGGCATCGCTACGGTTGACCACAAGAAGCCGAAATCCGGCGTATTTCCTCCCGAACTTACGGCTCTCCTTCGGCAATGCCACAATGGAGACTCGACCCGAACTGCCATACTCCTGTCCCTCTAAATTCTGCGGGAAAGTGAGCATCTTCCCCCAATTTGTATCACGCCGGTCCTCGTCCTCTCGCCCACCTGCCAGATAGGCAACCGACGTACGGCTTTCAGGTCGGTAGGGTTTTGGCACGGCTGCCATCGCCACAATGATGGCGCTGGAAACAAGAGCGAGAACAGCAATCGCGGGCGTCATAAAAAAGATCGCATACGCATCAATGCTAGTTTCCGAGCGATCTCTTCCGATGTAATCTACCAAGCCCATGGAGAGGGCAATCTTTCGTTGCATTCGAACAACGTTTTTGCGTTAGCCATGGGGGAACTCCGCAGTTGAACAGTGTGCCCCTCGTGAGGTGAACACCATCTACTCAGGAGTGAGTCCTGAAGTCTCGTCGGCGAGTCCTGAAGTCTCGTCGGTGAGTCCTGTAGTCTCGTCGGTGAGTCCTGAAGTCTCATCGGTGAGTCCTGAAGTCTCGTCGGCGAGTCCTGAAGTCTCATCGGCGAGTCCTGAAGTCTCATCGGCGAGTCCTGAAGTCTCGTCGGCGAGTCCTGAAGTCTCGTCGGCGAGTCCTGAAGTCTCGTCGGTGAGTCCTGAAGTCTCGTCGGTGAGTCCTGAAGTC
>CBINJX010000977.1:0-2440 GCA_966251085.1 uncultured Verrucomicrobiales bacterium | reverse complement strand
TGACGAATGACGAATGACGAATGACGAATGACGAATGACGAATGACGAATGCGGGCGCCCTTCGTCATTGAAGCTTCGGACTTCCTTCGGATTTCGTCCTTTGTCCTTCGGTTCGTCTCCGGAGTTGAAGAATGCGCGATGATCAGTAGTCTCAACTTGTGATCGTAGAACGCATTCCAGAAGTGCTGGCTCTTGGGACTGAAGAGAAGGAACTTCTCGCCGAGGAGTTGCTGAGCCAGGTTCTCCTGGAGAAAGACAAGGATCCGGCGTTGTCCGCGCTATTGCGTGAGCGCCTCGCGGAACACGAGTCAGCTCCGGAATCCGGTGTGCGCTGGGAGGAACTGAGGGAGAGGCTGTTGAGAAAGCGGAATGCTTGAGATCCTCTGGAAACGCGGCGCGGAAGAATACCTGCAGAGGATTTTCCCCCGTAGCGTCAGCCATCCTGGCTGCGGGTGACCGGAGCATCCTTGCTCCGAGTCCGGTACGATGAAGGGGGACATGGGGAGTTTGGTTCGCGAGTGAAAGACGCGCGGCTTCGTCATTGAGGATTCGGAGTTCTTTCGTCCTTCGCCCTTCCCTCCCTGCCGCCTTCGCCCCCCTCCGAAGGCGGTGGCACGTCCCGCCTTCGCCCGCGACGTGACACCGCACTCCAAGGTTGCATCCCGCGTGAGAGTTTCCGACCTGCTATGACGCGGCTCTCAACTCTCAACCCTCAACTCTCAACTGATTTCACTCACACCCCCACTCAACAATCTGCCGTGCGTAGTCGTACACCTTCTGGCGGAGGGATTGCGGTTCGAGGACGCGGATTTCGGGGCCCCAGCTGAGCACCCAACGGAGAAACTCGGGGGTGATCGCGACGTTCATGGTCAGCTCGCTGTCGCCGTCGGCGGTGCGGGTGATCTTCTGGGAACGGTGCCAGCGGCGTTCGGCGATGAGGCGGGCGGGGACTTTGTCGAGCCAGATGCGGACCCGCTCGGGTTTGTCGCCGCTGTAGATGCCGATGCTGTGGGCGAGGTGGGCGTCGAGGTCGAATTTCCTGCCTGCCTTGCAGATACGCCCGGTCGGTTTCATCGCTTGCATGCGGCTGAGGGCAAAGGCGCGGATTTCCTGGTTGCGGGCGTTGTCGAAGGTGAAGAGATACCAGGTGTTGTCGAGGCAGAGCAGGTGGATCGGATGACCCCGGCGGATCTCGGCTTGGGTCTCGTGGAGTTTGGTATAGGAGAACTCGATCTCCTGGCGCCCGAGGATGGCGGTGCGGAGTGATTCCACGAGGACGAAGTCGGTGGCGATCTCGAGTCCGGACGTGCGGAAGGAGATTACCGATTCCACCTCGGCCCATGGGATGTCGAATCCGCAGCTGACGGATTGGACGAGTTTATCAAAGGCGCCGCGCAGCACGGATTCAAAGCGGGTGCCGCGGTACGGTTCGAAGGCTTGCCGGGCGATGCAGAGGGTGAGCAGTTCTTGCTCGGAGATCTGGTAGGTGGGGAGGTGGCCGACGGGACCGTCGTAATAGTAACCGCGTCTTTTACGGCAGAACTTGATCGCACTGTTCAGGCTGTCGCGGATGTACTGGATATCGCGCCCGATACTGCGGTAGCTGGCCTGGAGTTTCTCCATTAGATAGGGGATGTTGGGCGTCTTGCCCTCCCGGATCATGGCATCGATCTGGTGCACGCGCCACATGGCGGTGCGGTTGTATGCCTTGTGTTTGGTGGCCGCGGTTTTCTTCTTCGTGGTCGTCTTCTTCTTCGTCGTCTTCACTGGGGGTGCCTCGTTTTCTCGGGGGTGTTTGTTTTGCCGTCCTCACGGCCGGACGACGAAGGGCTGTATAACGACGTGCGTCGCAAGTGAAGCGGGATTTCAACGGGTTGAGGGTTGTGAGCAGCCAACGAGCGGGGCGCGTGAAGCGGGAAGAGAGTACTCAATGCTCAGTGCTCAGAAGTCAGTAAACAGCCCCGGCATCGCCACACTGACCCGCTTCGGTCTGCCAGGGCGTGGCTCTCAACTCGGTACTCTCAACAATTCAATTTCCGAGAAGATAAGAGTGGCAAACTTGCGGCTGTTTACTGACCTCTGATCACTGAGCGCTTTCTCCGCGTCTTAATGCGCGCCCAACCCGTTGGCTGCTCTCAATTGCCAACTTTTACGATGCTTTGCTTCATCCACGTAAAGGGGGCGCATGGGGTATTTACCTTATGAAGATTTCATTGTGTGTTGACAAAATTGGCACGGTAGGTGCTAATTTTGTTCCTGCGATGTTTGCTGTTGTTTGTATTCACTAAATCCTCTGGCGGGCTTTCATAAAGAAAGCGCGCGAGGTGTTGGTCATCATTTGTAAGAATGAGAATAATCGATGATACACAGAAGAGTTAGAGGCCTAGCGCTGCTGCATGGGACTGCTCAGATCAGTCTGTCGCTGCTGTTGTTCTGGGGG
>CBINJX010000976.1:0-2441 GCA_966251085.1 uncultured Verrucomicrobiales bacterium | reverse complement strand
TGCCCCTTCATCTCCTCGTTCACCCGGGAGTTCAGCATTTCGAGGCAGAGCGTTACCTTCCTCTCCTCGGCATAGCCGACGATTTTTTTGAATCCCTCTACCATATTCCTGAGGCCTTGTTCCTTGCTGAGACCACGGGCGAAGCCGGAGAAGGTAATCACGTTCGGGCAGCCGAACTCCGCTGACGCATCGATGGACGCGCGAAGTTTTGCGATACACTCCGGCTGCTCCTCAGGGTGCGCGAACCCCTTGGCGAAACCGTGGCTGCTTGCGATCGCGCAGGTGAGGCCGAGTTCTTTCAAACGCGGCCACTCACCGGGAGAGCAGAGTTCGATGGATTGAATCCCGAGAGCCGCGGAGTGTTTCGCGAGTTCCGCTACGGACATCGGTTTGAAGCACCACGGCACGACTGATTGGCGGATGCGTCCATTCTGGACCCGGTAGAGGGCCGGTTCCTGGGCGAGGGCATCTGCGCCGAGGGAAACAGAGGCGGCCGTAGCAGCTATACCCTTGATCAGGGTACGACGGTCCATTCGAGAATTTGGGGGGAGTGCCATAAGTTTGAGACTTTCCAGCTTCAATGACGTTTGGAGGGGAAAGTAGTCGAGCAGACGCCGCAATCGAGGCTTTTCCCAACTGTCAAACTTATGCGTTCCCTAGTGCTCCACGCATCTCGCCGCCAGGGTGTGGTTCATCAGTGAACGAATCACTGGAGACTTGCATCATACCTTTTCACAACGAAGTTTCCCATCCACCGCCGTGAGTAAGAACGATTCAAACGACTTCGGATTTCGCCTTTCGCCCGCAGGGCGTTCGGCTTTGATCATCTGTACTGCTTTTCTGGTCTTTATCGGCCTCGCCTGTTTCTGGGTTTACAAGGAGGCAATGCGAGTGAAGCACGAGCGCGACCTTGCAGCACAAACCAATAGCGGTGTCGTCACCGGTGCGACTGAAATGGTCTGGATCCCTGGCGGAAAGTTTACCATGGGCGGAGTCGGCGAGAACGTGCCGCCGGACGAACTTCCACTGCACGATGTTCGGGTTGATGGATTCTGGATGGACCGGACGGAGGTCACCAATCAGCAGTTTGAGAAGTTTGTGAAGGAAACGGGCTATGTGACCATTGCGGAACGCCCGCTATCTGCGAAGACCACCCCGGGACTGCTGCCGGAATTCGAAGGGAAATCAGCTTCCCTCTGCTTCAAGGCCCCGCAACCTGGCGAGCAGGTGGATAACTTCTATCAGTGGTGGCAGCCCGTAATCGGTGCGAACTGGCGCCATCCCGAGGGGCCGGATTCGGACCTTAAGGGGCGCGAAAATCATCCGGTGGTGCATATCGCTTATGAAGATGCGGTTGCCTATGCCAAATGGGCGGGCAAGCGCCTGCCGACCGAGGCGGAGTGGGAATATGCTGCTCGTGGCGGGGTCAATTCGCAGCCGTTCATCTGGGGCAAGGAAATGACACCAAACGGCCGTTTCATGGCAAATACCTGGCAGGGGCGTTTCCCGCAGGAGCACAAGGTCGAGGACGGATTTCCGACGACTGCACCGGTGGGGAGTTTTCCGGCGAATAACTACGGCCTGTACGACATGGCCGGGAATGTGTGGGAGTTGACTGACGATTGGTATCGGCCGGATACCTATATGCTCCGCGCCCGTGCTTCAGGCAAACAACCGCGCCTCAATCCGAAAGGGCCGACCGATTCGTATGATCCCGATGAACCGGGAGTCTCAAAGAAGGTTACCCGTGGAGGCTCCTTTATGTGCGCGGATAACTACTGCCGCGGTTACCGTCCGAGCGCGCGGATGAAAACCGCGCCGGATACCGGTCTCCAGAATACCGGATTCCGGCTGGTGAAGGATCGCTGAGGGTAGGCCCCTGAACGCAGACATCCCCGTCCGCAGGTGCCCCGACCATCTTGGGCCGTGGCTTACCACCGAGGCAGGTCTGAGGATTCAGAAAGAGATAAAGGGGAGCATGTGAGCGTCCCAGAAAGCGCGCAGGACTCGGAGCTGGGATGCTCCGGTTACCCGCAGCCAGGATGGCTGGTGCTACGGCGCAAAGCGCTGAGGCGACAGATTGTGTTTACCATCTGTCGCCCGCTTCCCAGACAGTCGCCCTACGCCTTCACACCCAGCCCAAGCGTCTCGCGGCAATACTTCAGCGAACGCTCGAGTTCACCCTTCTGGTACTCCTGCTCGGCTTTCTTCCTGTCTGCTCCTTCCGGCGCCTTGAACGGCGGAATTGCCCGGCCTGCCTTTGCGAGCTTCTCAAATGACGCCAGCGCCTCGGGACGCTTGTCGTAGTGCTGCCAGAAGTCGTCCTTCTTGTACGGGAAGTTCCGTGAAAAGCCGGAGATCGTCTCGATCATGAACGGCGCATTCGGACACAGCTCCCGCCATTTCTGGACGAAGCTCTTCCAATCCACGACACCCTCACC
>CBINJX010000975.1:0-2442 GCA_966251085.1 uncultured Verrucomicrobiales bacterium | reverse complement strand
CAACCCGCAAGTCGCAGCACAGAGAAAAAGAAGTTGTCGGGGGAGGAAGGGGAAACGTAGCTTCATGCGCTTTTTCGCAAGCGGGCGCAACCTAGTAACGCTCCCGATGGAAATCAACCCCTATTCCTCATGGTAAATTTGATCCGCCGTTTCCAGAAGCCGCTGATGGTTGTCATCACGTTTCTGGTCATCATCGCCTTCGTCTGGCTGTATAATACGACGAGCCGGCTCGATCGTGTCGGCACGGACCGCATCGGCACGATCTACGGCAGAAACGTCACGCAGACCGAGTTTCTCCGGACCGCTCGCAAGTTCGAACTCGCCCGGGATCTCGGCATGTTCGAACTGCTCCAGGATCTCGTCGGCCCGGCCATGAGCCTGGAGCAGGCGACGGAAAACTTCGTCTGGAACAGCATGGTCCTGCGCCGCGAGACGGATCGTCTCGGAATTCAGGCGACCGATGCGGAGGTCGATGAATTCGTCAAGGCGATGCCGGTGTTCCAGGCAGACGGAAAATTCGATTACAATCGCTACTCTGCCGTGGTCCAGAACGCCTTTCTGCCGCGCGGCTTCTCCGAGGACCAGCTCCAGGAGCTCGTCCGCGACAGCCTCAAGCTCCAGAAGGTGAAGACCCTGCTAGCCTCCACCAGCGCCCCTGCCCCGAGCGAGGTCCGCTCGATCTTCGAGCAGCGGCATCAGAAGACAGACGCTTCTGTCATTCGCCTGAAACTCGATGATTTCGTCAAAGCCGTGCAGCTGACGGAAGATGACCTCCAGAAAGGTTACGAAGAGCGGAAGAACGCCCTTACTACAGAGGAAAAGCGGAAGGTGAAGTATGTCGCCTTTACGCTCCCGAAACAGGAGAAGCCACTGGAAAGCAAGGAGCGGATGGAGACCCTGCAGAAACTCGCCGACCGCGCGAGCGACTTCGCCGTGGCAATGGCTGAGCCGAACGCCAACTTCGACGAAATCGCAAAGAAGATGGAAGTCCAGGTACAGCAGTCGCCTGAATTCACAGCCGATGAGCCGCCAGCGGAACTCCCCCTGCAGGTTGTCCGTACAGCCTTCCGTCTCAGCAAGGAAGAACCGAACAGCGATCCGGTCAGCACCGATAGCGGGTATTATGTGCTCCACCTTGCGGAGACCACCCCCACCCGTCCCCTCACCTACGAGGAAGCCAAACCCAAGCTCGAAGAACAGCTCAAGAGCGAGCGTGGCCGCGAAGCGATGGACCTGAAGGCAAAGGAGATCCGGAACAAGATCGAGGCTGAGTTGAAAGCCGGAAAGTCGTTCGCTGACGCCGCAAAGGCAGCCGGGGTCACCCCGGAGTCATTCCCCACCTTCTCACTGGCTGAGCCGAATTTCGGCGCGCCGGATGCCCAGGAAGTCATCGGCACCGCTTCAGAATTGAAGACCGGGGAGCTGAGCGAGTTCGTCCCGACCACCACAGGCGGGCTCTTCGTCTATATCACTTCCCGCCAGCCGGTGGAGGACACAAAGTTCGAATCCGAGCGGACGCTGATCACACAGAGCCTCTCCACGAGCCGCCGCGAGGCACTCTTCCAGGAATGGATGAAGAATCGCCGCGCTGAGGCCAACGTGATGGTCGCTCGCGGTTAACTCGTTAGCTTCACGAATAAAAAAACTCCAAGGCGATGAATCCGGAAGTTGAGGAACTCTTCGACGATGCAAACGGGGATCTCGCCTTGGGGGAACTGGATGCAGCGATGGACAAATACCGCCGCTGCACGGAACTGGCTCCCGACTTCTTCGACGGTTGGCATGCACTGTCGATGGCGCTGATGAAGTCGGGGCGGTATGAAGAAGCGATCGCAGCGGGGTTAAAAACCGTGGAGCTGCGGCCAAACGATCAGCTGGCATGGTCGAGCCTTTCGCTCTGCTATGTCCGTAATGGGCAGATCAAGGAAGCCGAGGCAGCGGGAGCCAAGGCGCGGATTCTCTCCTGGGGCGGGAAGATTAAGAAGGATAGTTGAGGGTTCGTGGGAGAGCGGATCGGGGAATCTCATCGCGACCCGTGGAGCTGCGGACGGCAGAGTGGGGTACGCTTCCAGCGTGCCCGGGGTTGATGTGGAAAACAGAGGGCCTGTCGCACACCTTCTCCGGCTCGGATGCGCGGTAGCGGTGGGGCCGTGTAGCAGAAAAGAGGGAGGCTTCTACCCTGGCGGGTTTGGGCGCGGTGCAGGTGTTCGGGAGCGGGTGTGCTGCGGGGCTCCCTCTGAGCACGCGGAACGCATGCTCCACTCTGACGCACGCGACTTCACCCATCTCTCGCCCGAAAAGGAACAACACGCAGACGCTTCCGGAGATTACGCGTACAGGCTGAAATATCCCGCATGCGGGTTTTTACATCATCCATGCGGGTTCAGATGCCCTTCAGGAGGAGCAAAATGGCTGAGATGAGGGTTTTTGCGTCATCGATGA
>CBINJX010000974.1:0-2445 GCA_966251085.1 uncultured Verrucomicrobiales bacterium | reverse complement strand
GCTTTCCCTCCGAACTTCTAGTTCAGGCCAGCAGTGCCGGTCCACTATAGCTTTACCTGCTTTCCTTGTTCAACTTGGGGCCGAAACACAGCCGCAGCCCCGAAAGGCCACCCCTTCAACTCCATGCCTCTCCAAGATCGTCTCCGTCCGCTCTTCGAAGACAACTTCATTACCCACGACGAATTGGGCGCCTCTGTCTCCGTCTGGGAAAATGGCCGTGAAATCGTTTCGCTCGCCGGTGGATGGCGTGATCGGGAGAAGACTCAGCCTTGGACAGCGGAGACACCGGTACTTTTCTGGTCGGCTACGAAAGGATTATCCGCGGCATGTCTGCTGCATGCCTGCCAGGAACACGGCATCGCGCTGGTCACGCCAGTGGCGGAGGTGTGGCCGGAGTTTGCAGCAGGAGGGAAAGCGGCGGTCACGATCGCGCAACTAATGTCGCATCAGGCAGGTGTCCCGGTGATCTCGGATCCTGTCGAAGTGTGGGACTATGCGGGCGTCGTTTCAGCGCTCGCGGCCGAGCAGGCGCATTGGCCGTTGGGCGAAGGACACGGATACCATGCGCGCACCTTCGGTTTCCTGATGGATGAAATGGTCCGGCGCATCACGGGCGGGGTGCCGCTTGGGCGCTACTGGCGGGAGCATTTCGGTGAGCCGCTCGGCTTGGACCTCTGGATCGGTGTGCCGCCGGAAATGGTGGATCAGATCGCCCCTGTCTTCCCTGCACGAAAAGCTCCGCCGAAAGGCGATCTCTTTTACTCCGCCTTCCTTACCTCGGGTTCATTTACCGCGCGTGCCTTCACTTCGCCGAAAGGACTGCACAGTGCAGCCGCGATGAACAAACCGGAGACGCTCACCACTTCGTTTCCCGGATTTGGTGGCGTCGGCAACGCGCGGTCACTGGCGAAATTCTACGCGATGCTTGCGAACGGTGGAGAGCTGGAAGGGCGGCGGTTCTTCGAGCCGCATACGCTCGGCTGGATGAGCACGACGCTGACGCAGGGTCAGGATCGGGTATTGCTACTGGAGACCGCCTTCTCCGCCGGGTTCATGCAGGACCCCACCAGGGACGGCGTAAAGATCCGGTCCACCTTCGGCCCTTCACAGCGTGCCTTCGGACATCCCGGTGCCGGGGGAAGCCATGCCTTTGCCGATCCCGACCGCAATCTTGCCTTTGCGTATGTGATGAACCAGATGGAGCCGGGTGTACTGCCGAATGTGAAGTCGCTGCGGCTCGTCGAGGCGCTGTAGTGCTCAGTGTGAAGTGTGAAGGACTGAGTACTGACTTCTGAGTACTGAGCACTCAGTCCCCCGCAATGCTATGAACCGCCTCGCCCTCGGGGGCGTATGCGTGGCGAATCGGCAGGACGCAGCAGATGAGAGTGCCGCCGGGGCGGCCGGATTCGACGATGAGTTTCCCGCCAATGACGCCGGCGCGATAGCGCATGGTGCGGAGGCCCATGCCGTTGAAGGAATCGATCTCGTTGTGGAAACCTTTCCCGTTATCCTCGATGATCAGCCAGACCTCGCCGCTGTTTTGCCTCAGCTCGATGTTGATGTGTGTGGCTTCGCCGTGGCGAACGGCGTTGTTCGAGGCTTCCTGTGCGATTCGGTAAAGATGGGTCGCCGTGGCGTTGTCGCTGATCACGATCTCCTGCTCGCAGACAAATCGGCACTCGATCTTGAAGAGCTGATTCACCTGATCGGCCAATTCCGCCAGAGCGGTGATCAATCCTTTTGCGCCCGTTTCCAGCGGATGCAATCCGCGGGCGAGCTGACGCGCCTGTTCGGTGACCGTGCTGAGGAGCGACGCCACCTGGCGTGCGTCATCGGCCAGCGCGTTGTCCTGCGCCTCGAGTTTATGTTTCAGCACGCTGGTCAGGAAATACGCCCCGGTGAGCTGCTGGCAGATTCCATCGTGGAGATCCTGGCCGATCCGCTGCTGCTCGTGGGCGCTGATGTCGAGTACGTCCTTCTCCAGGCGCTTGGAAGCGGTGACATCCCGGAACGTTGCCGCCACGCCGGTGATCTTTCCCGAGGAGTCACGCACGGGAGACACTGACAGCGAAACTTGGATCGTGCTACCGTCCTTCCGCAGGCGAACGGTCTCGAAAGGTGCAATCTGTTTACCAGACCCTACCTCTTCATCGATCTCCCGCGCCTCCTCTTCGCGATCCTCGGGAATCAGCATGGAAACCTGCCGGCCCTTCACCTCTTCCGCGGTGTAACCGAAGAGCCGCTCTGCGCCTGCATTCCATGTGAGGATATAACCATCTCTCGTCGCACTGAGGATCGCATCATCGGAGGATTCCACAATAGCGGCGAGGCGGGCCATCTCCTCATTGGCCCGTTTGCGCTCTGTCATGTCCAGGAAAACGCCGAACACCTGCCAGCGCCCTGGCCGCCGGCGCTTGAGGCGCACACTCTCGTAAAACCACTGGA
>CBINJX010000973.1:0-2447 GCA_966251085.1 uncultured Verrucomicrobiales bacterium | reverse complement strand
GACAGCAAGGAACTCGTAATTTGTGTTTGCTAAGCTTTACTGGGAAAAGATTTGTTGTGTAGACTGCATTCAATCGTTCACGTGCCCGCTTGGCTCAGCAACCGGGTACTCTCGCGCAACTAGTTGCATTCATTAGACTTATAGCATGCTAAAAGCGCGTTGGACTAGAATTGGCTGCCCTCAATGATTGTGTTCACTCTCAATGGTAGCCCGGCGTCAATCCAATCCTGCTTACCTTCGGCATAGTCACGCACGTTGGTGTATCCCAGCGCCACCAATTCACGGGCGGCATTCTCTGAAGCGTTTCAAGTAGGATTGGCAGACCGGGCAGGGGGGCGCACGGTGTCTGTGTGGGCCGCCGAGATGACCACCCGCTCGACGATCTCGACGGTGGTGACGGTTCTCTTCATCACGTCTGCTCCTTCCTCATTTCGCCAACAACTCGGGACTCTTACTCAGAAGCGAATCGAGGCAGACGAGCCCACCGCTCTCGGTGGATATCAATTCCTCCACCGCTCCAGAAACTTATCGACCTGCCTGTTTGCGTCTCGGATCTTTTTGGAGGGAACATCAGTGATCGATTGCGACACCGGGTCCATCGTTACCTCCTCGGCTCCGCAGACCTCGCTGGCGTAGGTCGTCGTCTGCCTGTTGTCCGCGGGCGGGCGGCTGAAGACGATCTTCCTTGCGAACCGCTCGCTTTCCAGCGCGAAGTACGTGTCGACTTCTTCGCTTGCCAGGCCGAAGTGATAGCCGGTAACCATTCGTATTTCTTTGATACCGCGAAGGCGGTTGTTGTAGACGTCGATCCCGCCATCGGGCGTTTCGAAATCATTGGTCGAGTAAAGGCCGAGAAATGCCGGCCACCGGTCCATGCTCTGGTAAACGGAGGACTTCAGCTCTGCGCCGTTGTGGCCCACAGTCGAGGCGAGCGCATCCAGCGCAAGAAAGTACGGGACTGTCTCGAATTTGGTCGACCCTTGGAACCCTGAAATGGCGATTATCCCCTTAAAGTTGTACCCGCGGTTGCCCCGCGGAGTGCGAGCCGGGTCGACTACAACGCGGCCGGAGGCGTCCCGCGTGAATCGGTACTCGACCGGGAGGTCGGAGTAGTTCATCGCCATCGCCTTCTGGAACAGAGTCGAACCGTAGGAAAACCCTCGCATTACTACCGGCTTCGTTCTCGCGGTATACCCGCTGCCGAGCAATTGCTCCCGGGCCGCCGCAGTGCCGGTCAGCCTCCGGCCGTCCGGCGTGATGATCGACAGCGAGAGCGTCATCCCGTTCTCCTCGATCACGCCCTTTTCGATCTGATCGAGTGCCCGGAAAAAGTCTTCTGCCATACCGTCTACGAGACCTTCTGAATAGCCGTGCCCTCGCTTGTCGAAAAGGAGGACGTCGTACCCATTCGCCACGAACCACGTCACGGTTTTCCTCACCTGCTGACCGACGAAGATCCCGCCAATCGCCTGATCGAGCGCGATCGAGTAAGGAAAGCCGGTGGACATGATGATCAGCGGACGCTCGAGGAGCTGACCGGGGTGTCCCTGTGTTTCTGCATAGTCGGGCTTCACGCCATCGCCCTTGATGTACCAGCCGCGTAGTTTCAAGGGCACAGAGGGCTGCGGGTCCGGCGGGATCGAGACAGGGATCCACGCCGGTGCCCATCCGAGCAGTTCGAAGTCGGTCTTCGGAACTTCGAACTCGATCCGGTAAGTCCGTTCGTCCAGCGTGCTGAACACTTCTCCCGGGAAAGCTTGCGGCGTTGGGACCTCACTGAGATCAGCCGGCGGAACGGCCGGCGGACCCCAATGCGTCGTGAGAAAGGTAAATGCGGTCGCCTCGGCCCTTGCCTGATCGTTCGGCGCCATAAAGGACCAGAAGCCGCGCATGAAATCGATATCGAATGCCTCAGGCGGTAATGCGGACCAGCTGCGGGTCGCGCAAATGAGGCCATCGCCAGCCTGGATGTATTCACCATAAAGAGGCATGTGATAGATATCAGGATCGATTCCCAGAAAACAGGCTGTGCCCGTCGCGCGACAAGGTGCGTGACCTGTTTTCTGGCCACCCCATGGCCCGAGCGCCGGGTTTCCCGACGACTGCGCCATGCCTATGGTGGCGCCAAAGACAATCGAGACCGTCACGCCGAGTATCCAACTGACTCGTCGATGTTCCATCATCTGAGCCCTCCTAACGATTTTGATAGTTTCCTTCTTCCCAGAATCGCGCGATCACTGCCGCCGGTGCGCGAGTAACCGTGAGGACCCTCGTCAAACCTATCTTTCTCGAGAGAGACCCTCATCGTCATCCCGGCGCTTGCTGGGTCCCCAGTCAGGCTCAAAGTCAAACGCCGCATTGTGAGTGATATTCACGACGTCTGAACCATCACCATTCATAACGCAGATTGTCGTGGGATTAACGAAATCATCTCGAGTAAATACGAT
>CBINJX010000972.1:0-2455 GCA_966251085.1 uncultured Verrucomicrobiales bacterium | reverse complement strand
CAGCTCCCATCCTCAAAGGATGGGCACACCAAATTTGCAGTCGCGCAGTCCGTGTTGCTGGGACGGCGGTCAAACCATGCAAGGCTGAGTGACTTCCCGCGTGCACTGCCTCCCATCGCGAGTTACGGGTTGCGAATGATCCGGTTGCTTGCCCTCTGCACCCTCGCCGCATCCTTCCTGACGACCGTCCGAGCTGAGACGCTAAAGGAACACCCGGAACTCGCCGCTGCTTTCAAAAAGACGGGAGTCGTCGGAACTTTCGTGATGCTGGATCCGTCGGACGGCACGCTCCATGTGCATGACGCTGAGAGGGCAAAGAAGCGTTTCACCCCAGCCTCCACGTTCAAGATCCCGAATAGTCTGATCGGTCTGGACTGCGGAGCGGTGAAGGATGTGGACGAGGTTCTCCCGTATGGCGGTAAACCGCAGATGATCAAGGAATGGGAGAAGGACATGGGACTCCGGGACGCCATCAAGATCTCGAATGTCCCGGTGTACCAGGAACTCGCACGCAGAATCGGTTTGGAGCGAATGAAGGCCGGTGTCAAAAAGCTCGCATACGGGAATCAGGAGATCGGTACCGTGGTGGACCGCTTCTGGCTGGACGGTCCGCTGGCCATCTCTGCCGTGGAGCAGGTGGACTTTCTCAAACGACTCGCAAAAGGGGAACTCGCGGTTTCACAAAAGGCGATGGAGGACGTCCGGGAAATCACGATGCAGGAGAAAACGGATGGGTACCGTCTGCATGCCAAGACCGGATGGGCTCAGGCGCACAATCCGGCCATCGGCTGGTATGTGGGATGGCTTGAGCGCGGCGGGAGCATTTACCCGTTCGCCCTGAACATCGACATGCCATCACTCGAGGATGCTCCAAAGAGGGCGGTGCTGGCGAAGCAATGCCTGCGGTTGCTCCGGAAGATCGAGTGAGTTCGGCGGGGAAACTAGGGGCACGCGAGGCTGAGAGAGAAAGGCAGACACGCTTCGCGGCGTGGAGTGAAGCTTCGCCTTTGGATGGCCCTCCGGGCGGCGTCCGCCTTCGTTGCAACCAGCGTCGGCGGGACTGGCCGGGGGGCTAAATTCCTGCTGACCCTGCCGGGGCGCTTAATCCGGCAAAGCGGTAAAGGTGTTCATGGTGTGTAAGAAGTACCTGAGGGGGGGGATGGGACTCTCCGTTCCTCCTTTTTTGAGACTTTTGCGCCTTTTTGCGGCCAAAAACACCTTCCCAAATACCACCTGACGCAGCCCGCACCTTTCTTCTTGGGTCTCTTGCGCCTCTTCGTGGCCTCTCTTATCCCCGCGAAAATCTCGCAAACTCGCTTGGCGGTGGGGTGGGGCGGTCGTAGGTTGCCCATTCCTATGAATGCGTCAGCTTCCGATCACCCAAAGATGTCCAAGGGCATTTGCTACCTCGCCGGTGCCGGTCCGGGGGATCTGGGGCTGGTGACCTTGCGGGTGAAGGAGTTACTCGAGAAGGCCGAAGTGATCGTTTTTGATTATCTCTGCAACCAGGAGATGCTGAAGTGGGCGAACAAGGACGCGGAGGTAATCTACGCTGGGAAAAAGGCAGGGCAGCACACGCTTAAGCAGGACGAGATCAACGCGCTGCTCGTGGAAAAGACGGGGCAGGGGAAACGTGTGCTCCGGCTGAAGGGCGGCGACCCGTTCATGTTTGGCCGGGGTGGCGAGGAGGCTGCGGCGCTCGCCGACGCTGGACTGAGGTTTGAGATCATTCCCGGCGTGACTTCTGCCATCGCTGCACCCGCTTATGCCGGCATTCCTGTGACCCACCGGGAGCACACTTCTCAACTGACTATTTTCACGGGGCACGAGGATCCGACAAAACCCGAGGCGGCTCTGGATTACGGACGCCTGATCAATCAGCCCGGTACTAAAGTAATGCTGATGGGGGTGGAGCGGATCGGACCGATCACTTCCGCCATGCTGACTGCTGGGGCGCCTGCGCAGATGCCGGTGGCACTTGTACGCTGGGGAACCACGGGACAGCAGCAGACCCTTCGTGGAACCCTCGGTGATATTGCCGATAAGGTGATGCAAACGGGGTTTGCGGCGCCTGCCGTGGCTGTTTTCGGCGATGTCGTCGGTCTGCGGGATCAGCTGAACTGGTTCGAAACCCGTCCGCTTTTCGGCAAACGGATTGTGGTGACGCGGACGCGTCAGCAGGCTGGAGGGCTCAGCGCCTCGCTACGGAACCTGGGGGCGGATGTTTATGAGATGCCGACGATCCGGATTGAGCCTCCGACCAACCTGCGTGAATTCGCGGAACTCGTTCAGGATTCGCATCAGTATGACTGGATCATTTTCACCAGCCCGAACGGGGTGACGGCTTTCTTCGACATGTTTTACCGGCTCTATAGCGACGCGCGTGAAATCGGCGGGGCTCGCATCGCTGCAATCGGGCCGGCGACTGCCCAGCGGGTGAAAGATTTCCATCTCG
>CBINJX010000971.1:0-2457 GCA_966251085.1 uncultured Verrucomicrobiales bacterium | reverse complement strand
AGTTTGCGCAGCAGAAGTGGCACGCGGTCATTCTGGACGAAGCGCAGGCGATCAAGAATCCCGACTCGCAGACCGCCAAAGCCGCGTATGCACTCACCGCTGCCAATCGTCTGGCCCTGAGCGGCACGCCCGTGGAGAACCGGCTCCTGGATCTCTGGAGCATTCTCGCCTTTGCCATGCCCGGAGTGCTCGGTCCGCGTACCCGCTTTGCAAAGCTCTACGACAAGGCCGGTGATCCCCTCGCCCGCCGGCGGCTTTCGGCCCGGGTGCGCCCCTTCCTCCTGCGCCGCACCAAGAACCAGGTGGCCCGCGACCTTCCACCGCGCATGGAAGAGGACATTGTCTGTGAGCTGGAGGGCAAACAGGAGACACTCTACAAGGCGGAGCTGAAACGTGCGCGGCAGATGCTGCTGAAGATCCAGACGAGCAAAGAGCTGGATAAGCAGCGCATGAACATCCTCACCTCCCTCTTGCGACTGCGCCAGATCTGCTGTCATCCGGCACTCGTGGACGCGAAGGCTGCCAAAGCCGAGAGCGCCAAGCTCGAAGCGCTCCTTGAGATGCTCGACTCGCTCATGGACGAAGGACACAAGGTGCTGGTCTTCTCGCAGTTCCTGGGCGCGCTGGAGATCATCCGGGCGGCTCTGGTGGAGCGCGGGTGGAAACACTTCCTGCTGACCGGCGACACCGAGAACCGGGGCGAACTGGTGCAGGAGTTCCAGCAGAGCGAAGGCGCTGCCGTGTTCCTGCTCTCGCTCAAAGCCGGAGGCGCGGGCCTGAACCTCACGGCGGCTTCTTACGTGGTGCTCTTTGACCCGTGGTGGAACCCTGCCGTGGAGAACCAGGCGATCGACCGCACCCACCGCATCGGCCAGACCGAGCAGGTGATTGCGTACCGGTTCCTGGTCAAGGGGAGCATCGAGGAGAAGATCCGGGGTTTGCAGAAGGCCAAGAGCGCTCTCGCCGAAGACGTGCTGGGCGAGGAGGCATTTGCCCGGGGGCTCACGCTGGATGATTTCCGGTTCCTCTTGGGAGAGTAGCGCAGTCATCTTGACTGCGGGTGACCGGAGCATCCCTGCTCCGAGGCCTGCGCGCTTCACGGGCGGCTCACAAGCTACCCGCCTTCTCTTTCCCAATTACTGAAGAACTGCCGCCGTGATCGGCCACCGACCAAGATGGTCGGGGCACCCGCAGACAGGGATGTCTGCGCTACGGCGCAAGCGCCCTTCACGAGTAGCGGGAGAGCTCAGAACTCGAGCCACCAACCTTCTTTGGTGGCTCGAGACGCCAAGACTTTGTTATCAGCCTGGAAAGGGCTGATAGATCACCACGGCGGGTGGATTCAGGAATAGCTCCCGATCCGCTATTTCGCGGCTCTCAACTCTCAACTCTCAACTCGGTTTTCAGCCTACGCCACCGCAGCAGCCGGAGCGAGGTTCTGCGCCTCGAACTCCTTGCACCATCCCTTGATCTCCGTGTCATTGAAGATCTTGCCGATCACGCGACGGAGCAGGCCCTTGAGGCTCGCGTTCTCAAGGTCGCGGAGGCTGCGGACAGCTTCCTCCTTGTAGCGCTCGAGGAGATCGCGGCAGCGCTCATCGGCACCGAGGGTGGCATATAGCGCCTCGATCTCGGCGGTGCTTGCACCGGCCTCGCGACGCCAGCGGGCTGCGAGTTTCTCTTTCTCTTCACCTTGCGCACGTTCGAAGGCGGCAGCGAGGAGAAGGCTTGGGCGGAGCCCTTCGATGTCATTCGTCTCACCGCCTGCGCCCAGGTCGCTGAGATCGTCGCGGATCTGATACGCAATGCCGAGCGCTTCGCTGTAGTTGGCGAGGACGTCCTCGACTTCCTCATAGGCACCGAGTCCGGCGTAAATCGCACCAATCCGGAGAGCGACTTCGAAAGCGGGTGCGGTCTTCTGGCGGAAGATATCGATGACCTCCAGCGAGGAAAGCGGCTTGGGAGCGCGTGCCCAGCAGAGTTCAGCACCCTGACCGCGGCAAAGTTCACGCTGTCCTTCGGCGGCAACACGCAGCATCGCGGCTTTCTGTTCCGCGCTGATGTTGCAAGAGGCGAGCAGACGGTATCCTTCGCCGATCAGCAGGTCGCCGACGTTGAGTGCAACAGCGACACCGTACTCCTCGTGCAGGGTCTTTTCGCCGTAACGAGCGGCGTCGTTGTCTTCGATGTCATCATGGATGAGCGAAGCCTTGTGGAAGCACTCCACCGCGACTGCCACCTTGCGGACATCATCCGGCAACACCGCGCCGGGTTCGGCACGGAGCGCCTGGAATGCAGCAACGGTGAGGAAGGGACGCCAGCGTTTGCCGGCGCGGCGGAGCCACTCGCGGCCGATTTTCTCGGTCTCGCCCTTGGCGGGCCCCATGATCGCGTCGAGGTTCAGCGGCTCGAACCAGAAATCGATTTCATCGCGCATCGCGCTGAGGTCCAGACGAC
>CBINJX010000970.1:0-2458 GCA_966251085.1 uncultured Verrucomicrobiales bacterium | reverse complement strand
GAGAGAGAGTCGTGCGAAGATTCACGAGTTGCGTGGCTACCCTGTCGGGTTTGGGCGAGGTGAATGGTATTTGAGAGCGGGAGAGCTGCGGCGCTCCCTCGGGACAGACTAAAAGTCTGACCCACATTGATGGCGCACTCTGGAGTGGCGCGTCAAAGTGGGGTGGACTTTTAGTCCGCCTTGAAGGGGTTCCGATATCAGAAGGGGTGTTCCGTTGGGGCTACTGTCCAGTTGCGCGATAGCGGTGTAGATGTGCGGTTGGAAAGAAGCACCATCTGATCGATCTGATCGGTCAGTATTGCCTCATGCCGCGAGTGCCTTTTCGCCCTCTACGCAGTTCGCGACGCCCCCCGCCTTCCTTTGTGTCTCTTGCGCCTCTTCGTGGCCCAAATCCTTCTCAGGCCGATGCATCCCCACCGCCATGACGCGCTCTAAGATACGCCCCTGTTCCGCCGAGAATGATCTCCGCCACACGCCGACGAACGACGTCATCCGACGGATCGACCGCGCAACCGCGGCGCTCTCCTTCCAGCCAGCATTCGTTCCGCACGATTGCAGCCACGTCCGGCAGCTCCGCCCGGATGATGTCAGATTCACTACTCATAACCTTTCGAGTCGTTGTGAGTCTGACGCGGAGACTGCCGTATTCATTCACCGATTGCTAGAAAACATCGCGGCAGGCCCAGCCATCTCCAATGCATCTTCGAGCAGTGGCGAAAACTAAGGCGGTCCCTGCTGAACAGAGACCGCCTTTCTGGTGAAACTCTTATTGAACGAGCGCCTCTCCTATCACGCCTTCTCAGCGCCAAGTACCAGCTCCTGGTCCCGATAGGTCCCCGATGGCACCGTCTGCCGCTCGCGTGATTCATTCCGGAGGCCGACTTTTCCCTCCAACACGACAGCGTCCGCGAACGCCACCGGCCCTTTGACGGTGAGTTTGGAGCAGTGTTTCAGCGACGGCACGCCTTCCTTCAGCGCTTCATCGAGCTGGTCCACGAGCTTGTAATTGTCGTCGAGGCTCACCGTTGGCGGCACGCCCTTGCACTCGGGTGCGAGTACCACCACTCCATCCTTCCGGATCACGTACGCATCGGACCGCAGCGTCAACAAATCGGCTGTGGTCTTCACCGGAGCAAAGCGAGAGCGCGGCACCTCCACGGCGGCCGCATTCGAGAAGCACTCGATGGCAGCTCCCATCGCGGTCTCGAGCTGATAGACCGCCGTAGAGTTCTTGTCGCGCGGGTCCACGGTCTTTTTGTTGCGGATCACCGGCAGCGGGAGGAAGCCCCCCGATTTCTTCAGCTCTTCCTGAAGCCGATCCAGGCGCAGCCAAAGGTTGTTCGTATTGAAGAACCGATGACGCTGAATGTCCTGAAACGCATCCATATCTTCGTCCGGGCATTGAGCTGACTCGCGGAGAACGAGGCAGCCGTCCCTCTGCGCCAGATGCCCCCCTTTCCGGTCCGAGTCGGTGCGGGCGGTGACCTCCATCATGAATGGAGCGCCGGAATCCGCGAAATATGTGAGCAGTGTGAGATCCAGCGTCGCACCGAGGTTGTCCGAGTTTGAGACGAAGATGTAGCGGATGCCGTCCGCCATCAGCCGCTCGATCGTCCCGCCAGCGGAGAGCAGCGCATACAGATCCCCGTGCCCCGGCGGACACCATTCCAGGCTCGGGTTCTGCGGCCACTCCACAGGCTCCAGCGACGCTGCATCCACCTTGGGTACCTTGTTTTGCATCAGTTCGACCTCGGAGGGCTTGCCAAGTTCGGGATGCTTGGCCAGCCAGGCGAGCGTGTCATCGCTGGTGCTGAAGCTATTCATCAGCAGGAAACGCGGGTTTGCACCCGTGGTCTCGCGGAAGTGGAGCAACTGACGCCCGATCAGATCGAGAAACGTGAGACCCTGCCGCACGGGAAGCAGCGACTTTGCGCGATCCAAGCCCATGCCAGTCCCGAGACCACCGTTGAGTTTCAGGATCGCCGTCTGTCCGAGCAACTCGGCGCGAGGTGAGACTTGGGACGAGATCTTTTCCAGTGACGGCAGATTCTCCACCGGCTGGATGGTGCTCTCCGGCATCATCCCGCTCTCGTTTTTCCGCAGAAGCTCATAGCCGCGCTCAAAGGCACGGATTGCGGGCTCACTTACTCCGGCATCCTCCATTTTCTTCCGAAAGGTAGTCATGGCGGGAGATTTGCAGAGATCGACCACTCTTTTCCAGCCGTCCCGGCGAGGAGTTTTCCGAAAGAGCCCCGAACGAGCAGGACGCGTGAAAGCGTGAAGAAAGCTCCTCCAGCCGGCAGTTCCTGGCTTTTCTCAACCGCCGAAGGCGCATCCTCAGTCACTCACCCCTCAACTTTCAGAGAAGCCAGAGCCGCAGGAGGGCTTCCGACTAGCCCTTGCACATGTGCTTCTTTTTGAATAGTTTCCGAGCACACCCGGATGAGATCGCATCGCA
>CBINJX010000969.1:0-2463 GCA_966251085.1 uncultured Verrucomicrobiales bacterium | reverse complement strand
CGGCAACTGGAGAGAACCAGTGTTCATGAAGCGCTGCGCGACGTCATGCGCCGGAATATCGGTCCACATGGAGCGAATGACAGCCATGTCATCGATGCACTCGCCAAGTTTCGGGAATACTTCGCTCACCTCCACACCGGATTTACCACTCTTTGTAAACTTGAACGGGGAAGCGTATGCCAGACCATCGTGCCCCGGGATCGTACGGTTATTGTACTGTTCGAGAACCGGTTTAGGATCCCACGTGTCGATGTGCGAAGGGCCGCCTTCAGCAAAGATGTGGATAACCGCCTTGGCCTTTGCCTTGAAATGCGGCTGCTTTGGAGCGAGCGGGGAAAACGATTGAGCCGTTGCAGCGGCACCTTCTGCGTCGAACGGGTTAATCCCAAAGAGAGATGCCAGACTCAGCGCGCCGAACCCCATACCTGTGCGCATGAGAAACTGGCGGCGCGTGAAAATGATATCCTCCGAAGACGGGGTATGTTCGCGGAGATACTTATCAGTACAAGAGCAGTTGGGTTCTGGGTGCATACGCTAGGGTTATGTCGTACGGAGCAGCGAGTGTTACAAGGCGCAACAAAATTTCTGTAAATGTTCTCAAAGTTTCCTGAAAACAGAGCGCGTAACTGGAGCCCCGCTCGTTAGCGACTCAACCATCAGCCTCTAGAGGAGCCTTTCCACCCGAGGACTCCAAAGCGCGTACCTCACTAATCAACTCCTCCAATTGAGGCGGGTGGGGGGCGTAGCGAAGTAACGCATACAGTTCGCCTACCCGCAGAATGGCTGCCGCTCGGTTGGGTATGAGCGCAGATGCACGTCGGGAAAAGTGCTGAGGTCCCTCCCACGGTTCTCTCACGACTCCCCACGAGGCCAGTTTACTGCAGAAGCGCTCATACCATTTCACGGCTGGATCCAGCCGTTTCCGCGCGAAGAAATGCAGCCAAAGGCCGACGAGAGCGATGAAAAGGACTACAACGGCGGCCAAAACGCTTGCCAATGAGGTCCATTCCCACGCTCCCAAACCAAGCGCTAAAAGTAAGGAACGCTGTCCTTCTTCATCGAAATTCAAGATCCATAGGTCCCAACGATAGGCGAGACTATCCCAGAGTAGGCGGATATCGCGGATTGCATTCTGCCAGGACACCAGTCCACCCAGTTGAGGCCCCGCTCCCCCCCTTGGAGCGGCTTGAGACTCGAGGTAGCTTTCAAAGCCGGCGGTGATACGCTCTGGTGCAATCACGCTCGTTGGATCAACCCGTTGCCACCCTTTCCCCTTGAGCCACACCTCACACCAGGCATGGGCATCAGATTGGCGCACAGTGACTAGGCTTCCATGACGGTTGAACTGACCGCCGTGATAGCCGATCACGACTCTCGACGGCACTCCGGCGAGGCGCATCAGGCTCGCGAAAGCACCGGCGTAGTGCTCACAAAAACCGAGGCGTCGTTCAAAAAGGAAAGCATCCAACTCGTTCTGACCATACACACCAGGAGTAAGTGAGTAGGCGAAACCGCTCTTACGGAAAAACGCCAACGCCGCATAAACGATATCATCGTCCGATCTGGCAACGGCCCGCCAACTCTCCGCGAGTGCTTTGACTCGAGGTGAGACGTTTTGCGGAAGTTGTAAGGCAATTGCCCGCTGATCCCCGGGTAACGTCAGTTCGCGGTTCTCTGGCCGCGATACGACTTCGTAAGACATCGGGTAGTAGATCGGCCGAAGGCTCTGGAGGAAGCCTCCAGGCTCCAGCTTCGCCTTTTCGACGGTACTGGCCGGCCGATCGAGGGCGAACATCCAGTTTCCACCGTGGGGTTGCAGTACGATCCGCTGCCGCACAATTGGCCCGCTCAGAGAGTTTCTTCTTCGTTCGGAAGTAAGATCATTCACCCGATCCCACGAAAGCCCGTCGCCGCGCCAAAGGACGACTCCGCGCCAATACATTTCGGACTGCGGAGGAATATCGCCATCCGGGAAACTTACCATGAACGCGGTATCATGCCTCAGCGCCAGCGAAGCCATGCTTCCAGGCTGCATTCGGTCGCTCATTCCGGTTCCGCTCTGTAACGAGCGGGAAAATTGGAAACGAAAACCTCCGTAGATCCGGGGAAAGAACACGAATAACAGGCAGATCAGCGGCAGCGCCTGCATGAAGAGAACTATTGTCGTACGAAATGCGGCACGGAAACCACCCGGCAGGCCATTGGTGTGAGAAAATACAACGGCGAGGGTCAGCCAAGCCAGTATCCCTCCCACATACACCCAACGCCCAAGGTCCTGGGCAAAAAAGAGATCACAGAGCGCCAGGAAAAAGCCGAGTAGTGTGAGTACCTGAATATCGCGGCGAGTCGATGCCTCCAGAAATTTCAGCGAGACGAGAATCAGGAGAACGCCGAGTCCGGCCTCAACACCAACGATTGAGCCGTACTGAAGAAGAACGCCTCCCATTCCGCCCGCCAGCACCA
>CBINJX010000968.1:0-2464 GCA_966251085.1 uncultured Verrucomicrobiales bacterium | reverse complement strand
GAGGAACTTGGCATACGTCATCTTGCCTATCCCTGCGACAAACGGCGCAAAGGTACGCACGATCGGCACGAAGCGGGCGAAGATGATCGTCTTGGCACCGTGCTTCTCGTAAAAGGCATGGGTGCGGTCGAGGTACTCCTTGCGAATGAAGCGGTTACCGTTGCGCACCCTATCTCCCATCAAGGCGCCGAGATGGTAATTTACGCCATCTCCTATGACAGCAGCCACAATGAGGAGCAGCACGACGACATGAACATTCATGCTATCGGGAGCCGTGGCGGCGACCGCACCGGCAGCGAACAGGAGTGAATCGCCTGGGAGAAACGGCGTCACCACCAACCCAGTTTCACAGAAAACGATCAAAAACAGGATCGCGTAGATCCACATTCCGTACTGCGCGGCCCAATGCGGCAATACGTCATCAAGGTGCAAAAGGATTCTTAAGAAGTCGGTGAGCCATTCCATAAAGCGCGCCTACATTGCAGAGGGGCGCACTCGCGACAACGGAAATGTCTCAAAAGTTGAGAGCAGCCAACGAGCGGACCGCGTGTGAAGGCAGGAAGAAAGAACTCAGCACTCTCTCCCTCCCTGCGCCAATGTCGTCCTTTACGAGAGACTCGAAACCACACCTCCCCTCTCTCAAGGGAGGCACACATTTATAAGACAGTCGCTTCAAAGGGCGGTGCAAACAAACATCGGCGGGGCAAGTTCATGCACAACACCGACGGTCGCCAGCACCGCCCTTGAAAGCGGAACTACAACATCACCCAGCGGAGCAGAATCGCGGTGAAAACACCGCCGGCCGCTACCTCCAGGGCTGTTTGTACGCCAAGCGGATCAAGCTTGGGCAAATGGAAGGGGGAACGTTTCATAGGGTTCTGATTGAGCATCGGTTGTGCCGATAATGCCGCGCGCCCGACTTCCCAGAAATACCTTGAAATTCTACAACCACTGTACAGAGAACACCTACCACCACCGTGCATGAGAAGTGCACGGCGGCCCACCTTGAAACCCGCCCTTACGGGCAACCAGAGAAGAACACCACAGAACTACCCGGGAGGGCGATTAGAAAATCGCGGATTCGTCCGACAATCCGGGGTCGTGGCGAATAGAATCGAGACGCTGCTGGGCTCCCCGCTCCGATTCCGGGCGATTCCAGATCCGCAGAAGGCCCGCAACGACCGACGGCAGCGCCAGCAACAGGCCAAGGGAGAACAATGAAGCAGCGGTGGTCTTCTGGGCTGGACGTCCGAGTTTGCCTGCGAGCAGAAGGCCAATGCCACACCCCACGGCGGTTTGGGTGATGGCAAGCAGGCTGGACTGGAGGGTATCGCTGGATCGGGATTGAGACATGGTGGTGACAACTTAGCTTTACGGGAGCAGACCTCAGAAGGAAACTGCAAACAGGGAGGAACTGCCCAAAGGGGGACATGGCAGGACATTTGCACTCCGCAGGAGGGCGGGGCTGTGGCCGCATCTCGAGTAAAAACGGCCACGCCGCTTCCCATTTTCACGGCAATCCATTAAAGCGAGCACCCCATGTCCCTTTACGTCCTTATTCTCGCCGGTGGTAGCGGCGAGCGCTTCTGGCCTCTGAGCCGTCGCACCCGACCGAAGCAGCTCCTTTCCCTTTTTACGGAAGAGACGCTCCTCGAAGCTACACTGAAGCGTCTCGAGGGCTTGGTACCGCCGGAGCGAATCCTGATTCTCACTAATGCGGACCAGGAAACCGGCGTGCGAGCATGCGCAAAGCAGCTCCCGGCGGAAAACATCATCGCAGAGCCAGCCAAACGGGACACGGCAGCAGCCATCGCGCTCGGCGTCGGCTGGGTCTCGGCGCGTGATCCTCGGGCTACGATGGCGGTTCTTCCGGCAGATCATCTGATCAAGAACACAGCAGCCTTTCAGCAGACGCTCCGCACTGCCCAGGCAGCAGCAGAGCAATCAGGGGATCTGGTCACGATCGGCATTCAACCGACATGGGCATGCCCGGGATTCGGGTATATCGAAATGGGGCCCAAATTCTCCAGTGCCAGCGTCGAGGCTGCTCCAGCGGTACACGAGGTGGTGCGCTTCCGCGAGAAACCCGATGTGGAACTTGCAGAAAGTTTTCTTCGCCAGGGGAACTTCCGCTGGAACGCGGGCATGTTCATCTGGTCGATCCCGGCCATCCTGAGTGCATTCAACCGCTTTGCACCGGCACTTGCCGAATTCATTCAGCGACTGCACTCGACCACAGACTTCGCCGGAACTCTGCAACAGCACTTCCCCACCCTGCCCAAGATCTCGATCGATTATGCGATCATGGAAAAGGCGAGCCGGGTTCTGATGGTAGAGGCGGCTTTCGATTGGGATGATGTGGGGAGTTGGACAGCCGTCGCCAAGTACCTGACTGAGGATGCCGCAGGGAATCACACCAACACCGCCGTGCAGACGATCAATGCAGGCGGAAATATTGTATTCT
>CBINJX010000967.1:0-2471 GCA_966251085.1 uncultured Verrucomicrobiales bacterium | reverse complement strand
CCCGGGCCTTTTATGCGCTCTGGCTGTATGAAGCCTGGTCGCGTACTCTGAAGCGATGAGCCCGTTGGTCACCATCGGCATTCCCTGCTACAACGCCGCCGCCTTTATCAAGACGGCGATCGAGAGCGCCTTGAACCAGACGTATCCCAACGTGGAGGTGATCGTGGTGGACGATGGCTCCACCGATACCTCGCTGGTGATCGCCAGTGCCTTTGGTGACCGGGTCAATGTGATTCGCGGGGGACGGCGAGGAGGAAACTATGCGCGCAATACAATCCTCCGGGAGTCCCGCGCTGAGTGGATTCAGTTTCTCGATGCTGACGATCGTCTGGAGCCGGACAAAATCGCGCGACAGTTGGCGGAGACGGATGGCGGCCGCGATGCGGATGTTATTTATAGCCCGGTAATCATCGAAACCACCACTGGTGGACAAAGCACACGAGAAATCAGCCGCAGCAGCCCGGAGCGCGATCTGTATGCACAGTGGCTCTCCTGGGATCTGCCTCAGACTGGCGGATGCCTGTGGCGAAGGACAGCGCTGGAGGAAATCGATGGATGGCGGGTCGAGCAAGCATGCTGTCAGGAACACGAGCTTTACCTGCGGTCGCTGAAGGAAGGGCATCGATGGCGGTTCGCCCCTACACCCGGTGCGGTGTACCGGATCTGGTCGGAGGAAACGCTTTGCCGGAAGGATCCTCGAATGGTGATCCGTATGAAAACACGCCTGATGGATCATCTGCGTGAATGGATGCAGGCGAAGAAGCTTTGGAAGCAGGAGCATGCGGAGATCGCCGGCCGGGCTTGCCTGGAAATGGCCCGGACTCTCGCGCGATATGACCTGGCGGAAGCGTCCAGATACCACCAGGAGCGCCGAAGGCATGGGATGATCCACCTCGAAGGCCCAGCCGCGCCGCAAAGTTACCGCTGGAGCTACCGCTTACTAGGCTTCTCAAACTCCGAACGGCTCGCTTCTCTCTTGCGTTAACCCCCGCGTGGAACTGCTGCCCTACAGTATCGTCATTCCAACCTTCGAGCGCGGGGAAGCTCTTGCCGAGACGCTGGAAAGCATCAGGGGGCAAACACACCGCCCCACTGCGGTGGTGCTGGTGGACGGTTCACCACATCAGAGTGCAAGGCCCATCGCGGAGCAGTTTCTCCCCGAATTGCCGATTATATATCAGGCCGCGCGCATCGCCAGTGCCGCCCAACAGCGAAATCAGGGTGCGGAGGACGTCACGACCCCGCTGGTCGCGTTCTTTGATGACGACATGGTGCTGGCACCGGATGCCTGCGAGAAGATCGTGCGTGTCTTCACCGATGATGCGGCTGAAGCGATCGGCGGCATTGCGGCGCGAATGCCGGATCACTGCCACACTCCGCCCAAGCGAATCCTCTGGCTATACTATCGGCTTCAAGCGGGCTTTGCGCATCCGACTTACGGTGGGAAGCTCTTTGGACCGGTGATCAATTGCCTCCCGAGTTACGACGATGCCGACACCGAGCTCGTCGCATCCGACTGGCTCAATGCCGGGTGCGTTTTCTACCGGACCGGCCTTTTCCAGAGGGAGCGTTTCCCACATTTCCACGGTTACAGCTTCATGGAGGATGTGCACTTATCTGCGCGGATCGCAAAGACACACCGGCTCTATTTTCACGCGGGAGCAATCTGCGATCATCGCTGGGGCACAAACTCACTGAAACGCGATCTGGGCGAGATCGCCCGGATGCGAATCCGCAATCAACGGATTGTGGCGCGTGAAGTCATGGGGCTCTCGGGTCTGAAGTTTGAAGCGAAGATGTTCCTGCACCGGCTCTTTGCGACGGTGAGCATCTTGCGCCGCCGACAGGGTGAATGGTGGCGGGAACTGACTGGCACATGGTTCGCATGATTCTTCAGTTCCCATGAGCGACTTATCCGTCGGTGTGATCATCGCCACGCATGACAGACTCAGTGACCTGCGGCGTACGCTGGATGCCCTGATGCACCTCACGCCAGCGCCCGACGAGATCTGGGTTTGTGCGGATGGATGTAGCGACGGGAGCGTGGAGGTCCTTCAAACCGACTACCCTCAGGTCCGACTCCTCGTAAACGAGCGCGCTGAAGGCTCGATACCATCCCGCAACCGGCTGGGAACGGAGTGCGGGTGTGACATCCTGCTCAGCCTCGATGACGACAGCTATCCGATGGAGTCGGATTTCATCCATCGGCTCCGCGAACTCTTCTCGGTGTTTCCGAGACTTGCGGTCGCGACATTTCCGCAGCGGAGCGATGAGTTCCCGGAGAGTTTCGACGTTCTCTCGTTTGGTCCACCGCTGTATGTGGCGAGTTATGTGAACTCCGGAGCAGCCATTCGCAGGGAAGTATTTCAGGCACTCGGACGTTATCCGGGCTTCTTCTTTCACGCGTACGAGGAGCCGGACTTTGCGCTGCGCTGTATCGCAGCAGGCTGGGAGGTGCGTCACGAGACCTC
>CBINJX010000966.1:0-2475 GCA_966251085.1 uncultured Verrucomicrobiales bacterium | reverse complement strand
GATGCGGCGCGGAGATGAACCGTCTGCCGCGGTTTTATCACAGCGGGGAGACGGGAGATCTTGGCCAGGTCATCCAGCATGCGGCCCACCGTTACCAAAGGATTGCGCTGGTGGGATTTAGCCTCGGGGGAAACGTGACACTGAAATACCTCGGAGAGCCCGGCGTGCATGAAGCGATCTGTGCGGGTGCCGCGATTTCTGTCCCTGTCGATCTTGCGGCAAGCGCACGGGCTCTGGACCTGCACTGGGGCAATCGGATTTATCTGAAGCGCTTTCTTTCCACGCTCATCGCCAAAGTGGAGGCAAAGGCGGTGCGGTTTCCGGAGCAGTTCGACATCACGGGAATTCGCAAGATCGGGAGCTTTGCACAATTCGACGATCGTTACACCGCGCGGCTCCACGGTTTCCGGGATGCGGAGGATTACTGGACGCAATCGAGCGCCCGTCAGTATCTGCCGCAAATCCGCGTCCCCACCCTGCTCATCAATGCCCGTAACGATCCGTTTCTCACTCCCGAGTCCTTTCCCGTGCCGGAAGCGGAGCAGAACGAGCGGCTTTTTTTGGAAATGCCCGAATCGGGAGGGCACGTCGGGTTTCTCGATCTGAAAAACGGACTGCAGAGGTGGACCGAACGGCGGGCTACGGAGTTCCTTGCGGAACAGTGCAATCGATGAGATAGTCCACCCTTACCACGCGTCAGGATTCTCCCTGACCTTGACTGTGCCGCGACTGAGCGCAACTTAGGCGGCTTTTCTTCCGGCGAGCGCTTCACGGCTGCTTTTGAGGCCGGTTTACGTATCAGATACTCGTTCCATGCTTACCATTCGCGATCTCAAGAAAACTGTCGGCGGCCGTACTCTCTTCGAGAACGCCTCGATGACGATCAACTATGGCGAGCGCGTTGCCCTCGTTGGTCCGAACGGCGCAGGCAAATCGACGCTCTTCGGCATTATCTTGAAACAGGACGAACCCGATGCTGGCGCTGTCGAACGCGACGAGTGGACGATGGTCGGATTCCTCCCGCAGGAAGCGGAAGCCGTCGGCGACGAAACCGTGATGGATATCGCAACCGGTCGTGCAGGCGAAATCCCGCGTCTGGAAAAGCGGCTTCAGGAACTCGAGGCCGTAGGCACCGTGGATGGCCCCGAGTACATGGAAGCCCATGCAAAGCACGAGGCACTGAGCAATCCCGAGGCGGAAGCCAAGGCGAAGAAGATGCTCAAGGGGCTCGGCTACCGGGAAACAGATTTCAATCGTCCCGCCAAGGAGATGAGTGGTGGCTGGGTCATGCGTGCGCATCTTGCACGTCTACTGGTGATGGAGCCGGATCTCCTCCTGCTCGACGAGCCGACCAACCACCTCGATCTTCTCTCACTGCTCTGGCTTCAGAATTACCTGAAGAATTACTCTGGAGCACTCCTGCTCATCTCGCACGATCGCCAGTTCATGGATGAGATCGTCGAGACAGTGCACGAGATTTCCGAGCAGAAGCTCATCCCTTACACGGGCAACTACACCGACTATCTCCGTCAGCGCGAAGAGCGGTACGAGCAGCAGCTTGCCGCCTATAAGAATCAGCAGAAGGAGATCGCAAATCTCCGCGAGTTCTACGATCGCTTCCGCCAGGTTGCCTCAAAGGCTTCTCAGGCAATGAGCAAGCTCAAGCAGATCGAGCGGATGGAACTCATCGAGAAGCCGCTTCCTCCAAAGAAGCCATTCCGCTTCCAGATTCCGCAACCGGTCCGCAGCGGCTCCCGGGTCATCGCTCTCGAAGGGATCCACATGGCCTATGGCGATCACAAGGTTTACCAGGGCCTCGATCTTTCGATCGAACGCGGCGAGCGTACTGTGCTCGTCGGACCGAACGGCGCCGGTAAATCGACCCTCCTGAAGATTCTCGCTGGAGTCCTCGAATTTCAGAAAGGCGAGCGCAAGCTCGGGCTCAATGCGAAGATCGGCTACTTTAGCCAACATCGCTCCGCGACGCTTGATCCGGACAAGACGGTACTTCAGGAAGTGCTCGATTGCGCTCCGACGATGCGTGAGGACGAAGCCCGCGGAGTTCTTGGATCGTTCCTCTTCCGCAAGGAGGAGATCTATAAGAAGACTGAAGTGCTCAGCGGTGGAGAAAAGACGCGCCTGAACCTGATCAAGTTCCTCGTCGATCCGCCGAACCTCCTCCTGATGGACGAGCCGACGACCCACTTGGACATTCACACGGTGGAGTCGCTAATCCTCGCTCTCGAGCATTACGAAGGCACCCTCGTCTTCATCTCGCACGATGTTCACTTCATCCGGAAACTCGCCACGAAGGTGCTTCACGTGAACGAGGGCAAGGTCACCTCATATGTGGGCGGCTACGACTACTTCCTTGAGAAGACCGGCGCTGATTCCGATCGGGCAGCGCTCGTCTCCCAGTAATTGGGAGTCCCTTTAAAAAGAGAACCGGCGATTGAGCGGCTGTGCCGCCGACCA
>CBINJX010000965.1:0-2477 GCA_966251085.1 uncultured Verrucomicrobiales bacterium | reverse complement strand
CGTAGAAAGATCATTGCAGCCAACTGGAAGATGAACATGACAGTTGGCGAGTCCGACAACTTCCTCGACACCTTCCTCCTCGAGGTGGGCGATGAGAAGAGTCTCGATATTGTCATCATCCCGCCGTTCACCGCGCTCGCACGTGTTTCCGAGCGCCTGAACAAAGCTCCGAATGTGAAGCTCGGCGCCCAGAACATGCACTGGGAGAAGCCCGGTGCATATACCGGTGAGATCAGCGCGCATATGCTCCGCGAGCTGTTTGTGCGGTACATTGTCATCGGTCATAGCGAGCGCCGGACGTATTTCGGCGAGACGGACGAGATCGTAAACAAGAAGACGAAGGCCGCTCTCGAAGCTTCGCTGAAGCCAATTGTCTGCATCGGTGAGACGCTCGAGGAGCGCGACGGCGGCAAGGTGGAGGAAGTACTCGCCCGCCAGATCACCGGCGCGTTTGCAGGATTGGGTCCTAAGGAACTCAACGAGATCGTAATCGCATACGAGCCAGTGTGGGCCATTGGCACAGGCCGGACTGCGACTCCGGAGCAGGCTCAGGAAGCCCACGCTTTCATCCGCCGCAAGATTGCTGAAATCTCGGATCAGCCGACGGCTGACAAGATCCGCATCCAATACGGCGGTTCTGTGAAGCCGGCGAACACAGCCGAACTCATGCGTCAGCCCGACATCGATGGCGCGCTCGTCGGTGGCGCGAGCCTCGAACCTCGTGGCTTCTCGGAAATCGTGAAGGCGACCGCTGGCCTCTCGAAGTAACAAGCGTCTGAAAACAAAAAAGGGCCGGCTCATCTGAGCCGGCCCTTTTTTTGTTTGTAGGAATTATTTCACCTCAACTGCGCGGCCGGTTCGTGCGGCCTCGTAGATCGCGAGGATCAGAGAGACTGCACGGCGCGCTTCCGCTCCAGGAATCATCGGGGAGCGCTTTTCCTTCAGGGCGCCGACAAGATCTTCCACGAGCCTGCGATGCCCCTCCGTGCTGATCGCTTTCGGATCCGACGTGCCACCACCAATCACTCCGGCCTGATCTCCACGCCGGATTTCGTCGTCCTCGGGCTGGGCCTCGGCGAATTCCCAACGTGTGATGCGATCCTGCACGAGCGTTGCGCTTCCCTTATCGCCGCGGATCTCGATTCGGAGATCGTCGCCAGGGTAGCAGGAGGTGGCGGCCTCGATGACACCTAATGAACCGTTCGGGAATTTCAGCGCTGCTGCGAGTGTGTCTTCCGCTTCCACTCCGGGGTGGGCGAGAGTGTCGTAGAAAGCTGTGACTTTCTCAGGCAGCCCGACCAGCCATTGGAGCAGGTCCACCGCGTGGATGCCCTGGTTCATTAGTGCGCCGCCGCCATCGAGCTTCCAGGTGCCCTTCCAGTTGCTGCTCTCGTAGTAGCTCTGTGCGCGCCACCATTTGATGTAAGCGCTGCAGAGGGTCAGACGGCCGAAACGGCCTGCTTCGATTGCTTTCTTGAGCGTTTGAGCGCCGCTTCCGAGCCGGTTCTGGAAAACACCCGCCAGCATTCCACCGCCGCGCTCGGCTGCATTGAGGATGCGATCGACGGCCTCGAGCGAAACCTCCAGCGGTTTCTCGCAGAGAACGGCTTTTCCTGCTTCGAGAAAAGGAACTGCTGCTTCGGCGTGAGCGCCACTGGGAGTCGTGATACAGGCCGCATGGATCGTCGGGTCCTGCACGAGTTCCTCGACGGTTTTAGCGGCACGACAGTTCTGCTGGGCGGCAAATGCCTGGCAGTTGTCCTGATTGCGGGAAAAGGCGGCGATCAGCTTTGCGCCGGGCACGTTGCGAATCGCTTCCGCGTGGAAGTTGGCGATCATGCCCGTGCCGATGATTGCGAAACCTACGGGATCAGTCATAGAGGGAAGGGCTGTAAATGATAGCGCGCACCCGGGAAAGGTGCGCGCAGGTTTACCGGTTTACTGTTCAGGCTGAGAAAATCAGCGCTGCTCGATCGGCACAACTTTGCGGCCGACTTCCGGTCCGACGTATTCGCTGAGCGGACGGAACAAGCGGTTGTCCGCCTGCTGCTCGAGAATGTGAGCCGTCCAGCCGCTCATGCGGGCGATGGCGAAAATCGGCGTAAACAGATCTGTGGGGATGCCGAGGGAGTAATAAACGGTCGCCGAGTAGAAATCGACGTTCGCATTCAGCCCCTTCTTCTCCTTCATGATGCTCGCGATCCGCTCGCTCATCTGGATCCACTTCGGCTCGCCAAGCTGATTCGAGAGCTTCACTGCCATCTCCTTGAGATGCGGTGCGCGAGGATCGAGGACCTTGTACACGCGGTGACCGATGCCCATGATCTTCTTCTTCTGGGCGAGCGCTTCATCCACCCAGGTATCAACCCGGTCGAGCGAGCCAATCTCCTGGAGCATGTGAATCACGCCTTCGTTAGCACCGCCGTGGAGCGGACCTTTGAGAGCGCCGATCGCGGCACTCACGGCGGAGTACATAT
>CBINJX010000964.1:0-2478 GCA_966251085.1 uncultured Verrucomicrobiales bacterium | reverse complement strand
CCTGCTCACGCGCCTCTACAACGAAGTAACCACGCAACGTCTCAATTCGGAAGCTTCCGCCCGTGCGCTCGACGCCCTGATGGAAGCCTCACGCCTCCGCAATTTGCGGCCGAATGCAGACATTGCGGCGACTGCGTTACCGCTGGTTTCTACAACGAAAGATGACCTCCAGCTGAAGCTCGTCCGCGCACTCGGTGCATGGAAAGTGAAGCAGGCAGTCCCCCCGCTTCTCCAGCATCTCGAATCCGAGAACGCGGCTTTGAGCCAGGCAGCCGCTCAGGCGCTGGTTGAGATTGGTGGCGGAGACGTGAAGAAGGCGCTCGCCGAATTGGCGAAGAACCAGGCCAATGGAGATATCAGCCACGTCTTCGAAAACGCGGTTCGTGCGCTCGCTCAAATTGCACCGAAAGAAGCTGCTCCATACCTCTCGAAACTCTTCGCTCGGCACACCGGGAAGGAAAATCAGCGCGCTACCGGCATCTGGCGCGACCTTCTGAAGACCAAAGGTGGCGCAGATCTCTGGGCGACCATTCTCCCCGCCGACATTTCTCCTGATGCTGCAGCCGCCGGCCTCCGCGCTGCTCGCGAGCAAGGTAAACGCGGTGAAAAACTGGCTGCCGTTCTGGCACCAATCGCAGGGGTAAATGCTGGCGGAACAAAAGCTCCAACTGACTTCGCCTCCACCGCGGCTCTGGTGAAACGGGACGGCGATCCCTCACGCGGTGAGGAGATCTACCGCCGGGTCCAGCTCGGTTGTGTCACCTGTCACGCCATCGGCGGAGCCGGCGGCAAGGTGGGACCGGAACTCACCAGCCTCGGCGCAAGCGCTCCTCTGGACTACATCATCGAGAGCACCCTCGCCCCCGCAGTGAAGGTTAAGGAAGGCTATCATGCCGTAAACCTCACGCTGAAGGACGGCACTGTTGCGAGCGGTGTACAGGCCCGGGAAACTCCCGATGAGATCATCCTGCGCAACGTGATCGGACAGGAGATCGCGGTTGCGAAAGCGAAAATCGCCAGCAAGGAGGACATTGGTTCGCTCATGCCCGCCGGCCTCGTGGATTCACTTGCCCCTCGCGAACGTATCGACCTGTTTGCCTTTCTCGGCCAACTCGGGAGACCCGGCGTTTACGACGCCAGCAAGGGCACTGTCGCACGCGTCTGGAAGCTTCTGCCAGGGGCGAACGGCGAGAAATTCACGGCGGACACCGATCTTTCCGTGGCGACGAATGCCTACACAAATGTCGATGGCCGGCTTTCCCGCGAGCAGCTCCTGGCGGCATTGCAACTTGTTCCAAATGCAAACGAGGGCGTCGTTGCGCTCTCCAAATTCCAACTCCCCACCGCCGGGAAGACGACCTTGACGCTCTCCGGCATCAGCAAGGCATGGCTGAACGGAAAACCGCTGGCGATCGCATCCGAACCAAAGGTCGCTGTGGAGCTTCCGGCTGGCGAACACACCCTCGCGGTGAAACTCGATCCCAGCCAGCTTCCGCAAGTCCTTCGGGCTGAGTCCCAAGAAGTGCGGTTCCTCACGGAATAACGCTACCAACAACACAAGGCACCCATTCAAGAGGGGAACTCGTTTCGAGTTCCCCTTTTTATTTTCGGGGTGCTCCCGCTCTTCCTCAGGGACTTCCCCGGTAGCCAGAGATCACACTTCGCACGAAACCCTTACGTTATGATTGCGAACTATCCGTCCGAGACGCAGAAGTTCCATGATCTGCTCGAGAAATTTGGAACCGCGATGCTCGTCACGCATACTGAAGACGGCGGTCTCCGGGGTCGACCTATGGCAATTGCAGGGATTGGTGACGATTGCCGGGTATGGTTCTTCTCCCTGCACGAGAGCGGCAAAGTGCATGAAATCGAAAGCGCACCGAAAGTAGCCGTCTATCTCTCCATCAGCGGCACTGCCATCCTTTCGCGGGATCGGAGCAAGGTGGATGAGCTGTGGAAGGAGAGCTACAAGACGTGGTTCCCAAAGGGCAAAGACGATCCAGACCTGGTCTTAATCGGCGTTGAGCCCCACGAAGGAGAATACTGGGATCAGCAGGGAACAAATAAGCTCCAGTATCTCTTTCAGTCAGCCAAGGCCTACGCCACCGGAACTCGTCCAAATATCGAAGAAGGCGATCAGCACGCGAAAGTGCGGCTGTAAGGTCGTTTTTTTGGATTTCTCCTGTACGCACCGGGCTTCCAATGTCCGGCGCGTATTTCTGTCCGCCGGCCTCTTACACCGCGGACATCCGTCCACAGCGCGCCATCAGGCGAATAAAACGGATCGTGTCACGCACCGGGTGAATCTTGCTCTCTTCGTCTCCGTAAATCGTGCTTACCGGAATTGAAACGATATTGAATCCGCGACGCGCAGCGATGATGAGCATCTCGGTTTCGTAATCGTAACGGTTGCTCTCCACAAAAAGAGAGGGAATGACATCGGTGCGGAACATCCGGAACCCGCACTGCGAGTCGGGA
>CBINJX010000963.1:0-2488 GCA_966251085.1 uncultured Verrucomicrobiales bacterium | reverse complement strand
TATTGATCATGCCGAGGGATGCGGCCTTGCATATGGCAAGGATCGTGCCGCGGATGACAGAAAAGAGACCGTGCCAGAAAAGTTCTGCGGGCGGTTATCTTGGAATTTCTGGAGCACTGACCTCGTGAACCTTTCCAGAAGTGGTGCACCGTGATGGAATCGAACCATCAACCTAGTGATTAAGAGTCACTTGCTCTGCCAATTGAGCTAACGGTGCTTCGTGAGTGGGCGGTCACAATAACCGTGGAAGCCTTTGGAGCAAGAGTTTTTTGCAATAATTCGAAACTTTTTCGCGAATCGGTACATCTGCCATGGGCGATGTTTCAGGTTTCCACTCAACGGATCGGCGTTCGCGGTGTGGATGAACAATGCCGGATGATCGGAGCAGAGGCGTCGGAAGTCGGGATGACATCCGTGGTGTGGGGCGGATTTTTATTATTTGGGAGCCGTGGGAATGCATCCACCGCACAGGCATGTTGACGATTTGTAACTGTCCAGATTACATTTCAGATCTGCCATGGCTGCGAGCTGTAGATTCGCTTTTGCTGTGCACATCCTGGCGGTGCTTGCCCTGCGCCGCGAATCGGGTGTGACATCGGATTTGCTCGCAGGGAGTGTGAATACAAACGCCGTGGTGATTCGGCGGCTTCTTTCGGATCTCCGCCGTGCAGGGCTTGTCTCCACTCACAAGGGGGCGGGCGGCGGCGCATGGCTTACCAAGGCGCCGGAGGAGATTTCTCTCGATATGATCTACCGGGCGATCCACGGAGGCCCCAGCTTTTCAAGTCATCCCCAGCAGCCGAACCAGCGCTGCCCCGTCGGGCGGAAGATCGAGGAGGTGCTGGATGACGTTTTCGCATCGGCCCAGAGCGCCTTGGAGAAGGCTTTGGCCGCGCGCACTCTGGCCGACGTACTGGAGGATGTTGCCGCAGCAGAGCAGCGTCCGCGGCAGACGGTGTGAGCGTTTTCTCTCGGATAACTCAAACCCTGACACTCAATAGCTATGTTTACTGATACCGCACACGTCGATCCCCCCATCACCACTCTTCTAGAGTCAGCCGCCGCAGCTTTTCCGGGTTCCGAAGCTGCGGCGTCGATGTTGTCTCACCGGCAACTCCGCCGCGATGAATTCTGGCGCGGCATTCCCGCCTACGAGGATGTGGCAGAGGCGGAATTTAGAACCCACCAATTCCAACAAAAAAATGCCGTCACCAATGTGCGGCAGCTCCGCGAAACTCTCGGGAGCCTGGTTCCGGATAGTTTTTACGAGGATCTCGCGGCCGGAATCAAAAATGCGCCAATGGCGCTCCGGATCTCACCCTATCTTCTCAGTCTCATCGACTGGCGTGATCCGTTTCACGACCCGATCCGCACCCAATTCATTCCTCTCCGATCCCAACAGCTGCCTGACCATCCGATGGTACAGCTGGACTCCCTGAACGAACAAGGCGACTCGCCCGTGCCGGGACTGACCCATCGTTACCGCGACAAGGCGCTCTTCCTGCCGATCGACTCCTGCCCTGTTTACTGCCGTTTCTGCACCCGATCCTACGCTATCGGCTCCGATACCGAAAACGTGGAGAAACTAAAGCTCCACGCCAACCAGACCCGTTGGGAGCAGGCGTTTGCTTACATCGCTTCCCGGCCTGAGCTCGAGGACATCGTCGTGAGCGGCGGTGATACCTTCAATCTTCGCGCGGATCACCTCCGCATGATCGGCGAACGTCTGCTGCAACTGCCGAATATCCGCCGGATTCGTTTCGCCACAAAGGGGCTCTGTGTGATGCCGCAGAAAATCCTGACAGACCATGCGTGGGTCGATTCCCTGACTGCCGTCGCCGAACTCGGCCGTTCGCTGCACAAGGATGTGGTCGTCCACACGCATTTCAATCACCCGAATGAGATCACCGGGTTCACCTCCGATGCGCTCGATCGCCTGACGGAGCGTGGCATCCTGGTTCGCTGCCAGACCGTGCTACAGCGGACGGTGAACGACTCGACGGAAACGATGCAACTGCTGGTGCGGCGCCTGAGCTACATCAACGTGCATCCGTACTACGTGTACTTCCACGACATGGTGCCTGGCGTGGAGGATCTGCGGACTTCTCTTGCTGCGGGGCTGCAGGTGGAGAAGAACGTGCGCGGGCACACTGCCGGATTCAACACCCCCACGTTCGTCGTCGATACCATGGGTGGCGGCGCGCACTCCTTTGAATACTACAACCGCTCGACAGGCATCGCCGTCTTCACGAGTCCTGCGGTGAAGCCCGGGAAGAAGTTCCTCTACTTTGACCCGATCTCCACGCTGGATACCGAACATCGGCGGCGGTGGAGTGAGCCGAAGGAACGGCGGGCGATGATTGACGAGGCGCTGGAGAGTGTGGCGTAGTTTGAGGAGAGCGGCTTAACCGTGCTCTTATTCCTACTCTCCCGTTCCTATGCGGGGCGGGGGAGTAGCTAATCCAAAGGAATGGCGCACGGCTGGCCG
>CBINJX010000962.1:0-2492 GCA_966251085.1 uncultured Verrucomicrobiales bacterium | reverse complement strand
GGAGTAACTGGGAATCAGACTACCCGTTTTTGCTGAAGCGACTTTTTGCGCTCACCTCTGATTACTGATTACTTTCTCCACCTCCTTCACGCGGCGAGATCGTTGAATGCATCGCTTTAGATGCGGTCACGAGAACCTCACCGTTACGCGCAACTGCCTTCGCTGCACCGCAGAACAAGAACCGGACAGGTCGCATGGCGGACCACTCTTTCGGCGGTACTCCCGAGGAGCACATGTTTCAGGCCCGTGTAGCCGTGCGTGGGAATGACGATCAGATCCACGGTATTGTCCTTCGCTGCCTGTACGATCTGATCATAGGCGCGCCCGATCCGGAGAGCCGTCTGCACCGGAATATCGCTTTTGGTGGCCGCTTCCTCGCCCACCCGAGCCAGGAGGTTCTGAGCGTCTTCCCCCATGTTGAACGCCGGATCCGGCGGCAAATCGCCCGCTGAGTGTGTCAGATTGTTTACTGGAAACGGGTGAATGGGTTCAACGACGTGGACGAGCAGGATTTCGCCACCAGATTGTTTTGCCATCCCAAGGGCATGTCTCAAGGCAGCGTACGATTCGTCCGAGAAGTCTGTGGGCACCAGAATCTTTCGCATGATGTGGGAACTCGGCGTCAGGTCCGGTACTGTTCCGTAAGCCGTCTCTGGTGTGTTTGGGTTTGTTGTGCTCATAGCTGACTCAGTGATGGGGATGCGGAGCCTCGCGGTCGAGTCTTACGTCTGGGAGAGTCTTGCTCCCACAGAAGTTCGCCGCTCCACCGCGTTTGCGCTTTTCCATTCCGATGTTGCTGTATTGCCGAGCACGAAAAACCGGGCTTGTGCATCTCGTGAACTGGTAAATCTTGTCGATGTCCCCGCAGGAATGACCAAATAGAGGCCTTCCCCCGGGGATTCTGTGGAGGGTGGAGGCTTTACGAAGCCACTGCCTTTTCAATTGTCAGCCCCTCACCTCATTCGCATCTTGCCCGCTCTATGACAGAAAGTTCCTCCCTACCATGGTACCGACAGTTGAAGCCGTATCACTGGTTTGTGTTCATTGTCGCATCTGCGGCTTGGTTTTTTGACTGCCTTGACCAGCGCCTGTTTTCCCTGGCTCGTATTCCTGCCCTGACATCGCTGATGGGAGCGGAAGCGACCCCCGTTGAGATCCAGAGCTTCGGAAAACAGGTCACCGCATGGTTCCTTATCGGCTGGGGTGTGGGTGGAATGATCTTCGGCTCGCTGGGTGATAAATACGGCCGGGCGAAGATGCTGACGATAACGATCCTGATCTATTCCGTCTTCACTGGCCTGAGCTTCTTCAGTCACAGCGCTCTCGATTTCACGATCTTCCGTTTCCTCACCGGCCTCGGTGTTGGTGGCGTCTTTGGTCTCGCGGTATCGCTGATCGCGGAAACGGTTCCGTCTGGTGCGCGCGTTCAGGCGCTCGGTATGCTTCAGGTGCTTTCCACGATCGGTAACGTGGCAGCGGGATTCACAAAAATGGGCATCGATTCCCTCGAAGCCTCGAAAGCGATTGAGCCCGGTCAGGGCTGGCGCTGGATGTTCCTGGTAGGTGCGGTTCCGGCTGCAATGGTGATTCTCACCAAGAAATACCTGAAGGAGCCCGAGCCGTGGCTGCGTCTCAAGGAGCAGGGTCTTCTGCCCAAGGGCGGCATCTTTGCTCCGTATCGCGGCCTTCTCATGGAAGCTCGCTGGAGGAAGAATCTCATCATCGGCGCGCTCCTGGCTTCTACGGGCGTGGTCGGCCTCTGGGCGATCGGCGAATATGCGGTCGATCTGCAGAGCACGGTTTTCAAGAACTACTATGCGGCACGAGTTCCTGCGGATGTGGCTGATCCCAATGCCTGGATCGGACTTCTCACGCTCACGGCGTTGGAGATCGTCCTCGGCATCGACAACATCATTTTCATATCGATCCTCAGTGGGAAACTGCCACAGGCGGATCAGGCGAAGGCGCGGCGGCTCGGGCTGTTCGGCGCGTTTGGAACGCGTGTGCTGCTGCTCCTGAGCATCGCGTGGATCGTGAAGCTCACGCGGCCACTGTTCTCGGTGCTCGGCCATGGTGTCTCGGGACGCGATTTGATCCTCATCGCGGGCGGTCTCTTTCTCATCACGAAGGCGACGTTCGAGATTCACGCAAAGCTGGAGGGCGAGGAGCACCACGCGGAAGGCGGCGCGGGCACGGCCCGTTCGCTGACGAAGATCGTCACTCAGATCATGCTCCTCGACATCGTGTTCTCACTCGACTCGGTGATCACCGCAGTCGGGATGGTCGATCAAGTGGCGATCATGATCGGCGCGAACGTCATTGCGCTCGGCATCATGCTGGCCGCCGCCGGCGGCATCGGGGGTTTCGTCGACAAGCATCCGACGATCAAACTGCTGGCGCTCTCATTCCTGGTGCTCATCGGTACGAACCTGCTCGCCGAAGGCGTCGGCTTTCACATTCCGAAGGGATACACCTATTTCGCGATGGGCTTC
>CBINJX010000961.1:0-2494 GCA_966251085.1 uncultured Verrucomicrobiales bacterium | reverse complement strand
GGAGGATTCGCTCGAGCATGCTTTTGAGGACATGAACGAGCGGGTATTTACCGAGGCGGAGATTAAAGCTAAGGAGATGCTGCCAGCCGTTCGCAAGGCGCTCGATGCAGTGGGCGATCAGCTGTCCGCAGAGGAGCGCACCCATGTGGATGCCTGTGTGGCCGAGGTGGAGCGGGCGATTGCGCTCGGTGCCGCCCAGCCGCTGAAAAAGGCGACTGCGGCACTGGATCAGGCGACGCAGCGTCTGGCTGCGCTGCTGATGGAGCGGGCGATGGGGAAGAAGTAGCTGAGGAGCGGCTCGTTGTGATCGAGCCGCATGGAGCTGCGGGCGACAGAGTGGGGCGAGCTTCTAGCTTGCCCGGGGTGGATGTAGAGACCAGAAGGCGTGTTGCACACTCTCTCCGGCTCAGATGCGCGGCAGCGGTGAGGACGTACAACAAGAAGGGACACGCTCCCACCCTGGCGGAAATGGGAAGATGCAGGTGCTCGGGAGCCGGTGAGCTGCGGGGCTCCCTCTGAGCACGCGGGACGCATGCTCCACTCTGCTGCACGCAGCTTCAGATGCCCTTTACCCGGAACAAAATGGGCCAAACGCACCTTTTTACTGCGTCTTGCCACCTTTTTGGTGCGTTCACGCACCTTTTTACCCAGTGCTGCCACCTCCTCAGGTGCATATGCACCTGGGAACCGAGAGCACGCGCCGTTTTGGTGAGTGGACGCACTTTGGAGGTGGCAGCACGCACCAAAAAGGTGCGTGCTGCCACCTCTTCCGCTGCAAACGGGCCTGAAATGCGAGTGAACGCACTAAAAAGGCGGCAAGACGCACCAAAAAACCGCGTGAACGGGGTAAACAGGTGAGAAGACGCAGTAAAAAGGTGCGTTTGGCTCTTTTTGATCAGCGACCGGGCCGGTTCAATCTCACACCAGCCACTCCCACACCACGCCCAGCAGCCCCGCCCCGAGAACGACCGGGATCACATCCCACTTCCACCGCACCATTCCCACAAACGCCACCACTCCCAGCACGATCCCGAACCAATTCACCGGGGCCCCGGCAGGGAAAAGGACGTGCCAGCTGAACCAGAATGCCAGGTTGAGGATCACGCCGACGACGGCCGCTGTGACTGCTGTCAGGGCTGTCCCGAGTTGACGGTTCCCGCGCAGCCGCTCGATGTGCGGGGCTCCGAGTAAGATCCAGAGGAAGCACGGGACAAAGGTCACCCAGGTCGTCATCGCGGCACCGAGCGTGGCGCCGAGTAGGTGAGACATGCCGCCGGCGTGATTCCATCCGCCGACGAATCCGACGAACTGCAGCACCATGATCAGCGGACCGGGCGTGGTTTCGGCAAGGCCGAGTCCGTCCATCATCTGTGGCAGCTGAGCCAGCCGTAGTTTCCGACAGCCTGCTGGGCGACATACGGCAGCACCGCGTAGGCGCCGCCGAAGGTGACCATCGCCGCCTTGCTAAAGAAGAGCCCCTGCTGGACCAGCGTATGGTTCCATCCAAACGAGAGGCCCGCACAGAGAATGGGCAGCCACCAAAGAGCGAGGCAGGTGGCTAGGATACGCGCGGTCCGGCCGGGGCTGGAAACGGCATGCGCGGGTGCTTCGGTGGTGTCGTCCAGCACTGAGGCATGGCCGGAGGAGTCACCGTGTCCGCCCGCAGCGGGAAACTTTTCCGGACGCAATCGGCCTCCCATCCAGCCCAGGAGAGCTGCGCCTATGACGATCAAAGGGAAGGGTACGCCAAGTGCGATGCCACCGAAGGCAGCCGCGGCGATGCCCCACATGGTTGCATTCTTCAGCGCCTTCTTTCCGATCCGGATCACCGCCGCCGCAACGATCGCGAGCACCGCCGCCTTCAATCCGAAGAAAATCGCAGCAACCCACTCCACCTGCCCGTACACGAGGTACACATAACTCAGCAGCCAGAGGACAAGTGCCCCAGGCAGAACAAAGAGGCTACCCGCGACGATGCCGCCCCAAGTCCCATGCAGCAGCCAGCCGATATAAGTCGCGAGTTGCTGCGCCTCCGGTCCGGGCAGGAGCATGCAGTAATTCAGCGCATGGAGAAACCGTGACTCACTGATCCACCTGCGCTTTTCCACCATTTCGGTGTGCATGATCGCGATCTGCCCGGTGGGACCGCCGAAGGAGATGAACCCGAGCTTCAGCCAGAAGCGGAAGGCTTCGGAAAAGTGGGGCCGTGTTGGCGCGGTCTGAATGGGCGCGTCATGCATGGAGCGCAGGTTGGGGAGAACTATGCCGGATGAAAAGCGCGGCCTTGGTTTGTCTGTGGGTTGTCACACAGGACGTGCTTTCCACGCAGAAGCAGGCCTGCTCCAGCGAATGCGGGGAAAAGCACTGCAATGAGTGCGCATTCGCGGAGGAGAAGGCCCAGCGCAAGCGCCGCGAGAGAATCGGTGTCCGCCGCGGCGAGCGTGATCGCCGCCAGTGCGAGTTCTCCTGCAATAACCGCGCCGGCACCAGCGGC
>CBINJX010000960.1:0-2499 GCA_966251085.1 uncultured Verrucomicrobiales bacterium | reverse complement strand
AGCCGGATATCATTGCACAGGTTTCCGAAGAGTACACCGTTCCAGCCGAAGGGCCGGACACCTACCGGAACTTCGTCGTTCCGCTGAACCTCACCGAAGACACGTGGGTGAACGCCATTGAGTTCAAACCCGGCGCACCAAGTGTCGTGCATCACGTCCTGTACTTTCTCGATACCAGTGGCAAGGCTCGCAAAGCCGATGAGGAAGATCCCGCTCCGGGGTACAACGGCATGGGCCGCAGCAACGGAAACTTCCGCTATCTCGGAGGCTGGGATCTCGGTACACAGGCTGCCGTATTAAGGTACGATCTCGCATGGCTGCTGCCGAAAGGCGCGGATCTCGTTCTGCAGGTTCATTATCATCCCAACGGCAAGGTCGCTCAAAAGGATCGCTCGACGATTGGTTTCCACCTCGCCGACAAACCGACCGCACGGCCTTGGAGCATCGTGCCGGTCCCTCCCTTCTTCGGGATCATGTCAGGAATCAACATCCCGGCGGGCGAGAAAGAATACATTAAGGAAACCACCATGGTGCTACCCGTCGATGTCGAGGCAATCGCCGTGAATGCCCATGCCCATTACCTCGGTAAGCGGATGGAAATGACCGCGACGCTCCCGAATGGCGAAAAGCGTTGGCTGCTGAAGATGTCCGACTGGAACTTCGCATGGCAGGAAGACTACGCCTTCAAAGAGCCGGTCAAACTTCCCGCCGGAACCCGGCTCGATGCCCTGATCTCCTGGGACAACAGCGAGAGCAACCCGCATCAGTTTGCTCATCCTCCGCGTCCTGTGAAATGGGGGCCGACTTCCACGGATGAAATGGGAACCCTCACTCTCACGGTGATGTTGAACACTCCTGAGGATAAAAAGGCTCTGCATACAGAGCTGAAGCGGACTCTCACTGGGCAGTTTATCCAACGGATTTTCGATCAGGATACCACCGGGTTGGGAGCGGTTCGGAGCCAGATCTCGAACGAACTCCCCATGCCCGAGCCATCGAAGCTCATGAAGTTCCGCGCACTCACCCTGGGGCTGGATAGGGATCAGAATGGCAAACTCGATCATGCGGAACTGCAGCCGGGGATCGACTTCGTCCTGCCGATGATGCGCGGCTTCGGAGAGATCGGGATCGACTGAGAACGGCTTCGCCATGAAACGCCTGTTTACTTTCTTCTTCGCATCTGCCCTGGTGGTTACAGCCAGCGCTGGAGAGGCAATCCCGGCCGCACTTGCTCTAAAGGCGTCCGACGGTCAGACGCTTACCCCACTCGCCAAGCGGGAGCAAAAAGCGATCGTGCTCGTCTTCCTCATGCATGATTGCCCGGTGACAAATGCGTCCGCTCCTGAACTCGCCCGACTCTCCAGCGAATTCACCCAACGCGGCGTCGAGTTCTACGGGGTCTATGTCACGGAAACCGAAAAGGAGATCGAAGCCCATCGCCGCGACTACGGGCTGAAGTTCCCCGGTTTGCTGGACCCGAAATTGCAACTCGCCCGCGCCGCTGGCGCGACCCGCGCTCCGGAGGCGGCTGTCTTCTCTCCAGATGGCGCTCTGCTCTACCGCGGCCGGATCGATGATCGTGCCGTTAGACCCGGTGCAATCCGGGCAACCCCAAGTCGCCACGATCTGAGGATTGCACTGGAGACCATCCTGGCGGGCGGTCAGCCCGAGCCGAAGTTCACAACGTCCATCGGCTGTTATCTCCCGACCGAGTAGGGGAATCGCTCCGCTGTTTCAATCGCGTCCGCCTATGAAACACTTCATGGACTTCAACTTCTTCGAGCTGACGGTTGGAACAACCGCCGGCCTCGCGTTGCGCTATGCCTTTCTGGTCGGGCTCGCCTGGCTGCTTGGCTACGTATTTTTCAAACGCCGCTGGTTTCATCGGAAGATCATCGCGCGGTTTCCCGAGTCGAGTGAGGTTTGGCGCGAGATCGGTTACTCAATCAGCTCCCTGGTGATTTTCGGGGCGATGGGCGCCTTTACCATATACCTGGCGAAGGCAGGGTGGACTCAGCTTTACTGGCGCATCGACAAGCATGGGTGGGACTGGTTCTGGATCTCGATTGGCTGCACGATCCTGCTGCACGACACCTATTTCTATTGGACTCACCGGCTGATGCATCACCCGCGATTGTTTCGGTACTTTCACCGGGTGCATCATCTCTCCCATAATCCTACGCCGTGGGCATCCTACGCGTTTGATCCGCTCGAGGCCGTGGTTCAGGCGGCGATCTTCCCTCTCGCGGTGATGCTCATTCCGATGCACCCGTTTGCCTTTGCGCTCTTCATGGGGTGGCAACTCGTCTTCAATGTGATCGGTCACACCGGCTATGAGTACAACCGGCACTGGTTCATGACTTCCTGGTTGAAGTACACCTTCAACACCCCCACCAACCACATCATGCATCATGAAAAGATGCGGGGGAATTACGGGCTCTACTTCAGCTTCTGGGATCGGCTCATGCGGACCAATCACAAGGATTACGAAACCCGATT